>NZ_NHSN01000001.1 GCF_016653405.1 Halorhodospira halophila | reverse complement strand
GATTGTTTCCGGGGCGGAGCATTGGGGGGGGCTGGAGCCGTGCTCGCTGTGCTGGACGCAACGCGGCATTCTGGCCGCCCTCATGCTCGTGGCGTTGCTCGGCGTGGTGTTCTGGCCGCGCCGGGGCTGGTGGCGGTGGAGCCTGGGCGGAGCGTTGGCTGCGGTAACCGCCGGGGGTCTAGCCGCCGCTGGCCGCCACCTCTATGTCATGTGGAATCCGGAGGTGGTCGATTGCGGGATGAGCCCGGAAGTCATGCTGCAGATGCTGCCCTGGCGGGAGTTCCTCGTCGAGCTGGTGACCGGCAACACGGACTGTGCCGAAGCGGCCGCGCTGTTCGGGGTTCCGCTTCCGTTTGCTAGCTTCTTCGGGTTTACGGTCCTCGGTGCGGCATCGCTGTACGCCGTTTTCCGATTGCGCTAAGGGGGTGGACGCCGGTCAGTGAGGGCTGCCATGTCGTCCGATTCTCAGCCGCTGGTCGATGCCCACGGGCGCCGGATCGACTATCTGCGCCTGTCGGTCACCGACCGCTGCGATCTGCGCTGTCTCTACTGCATGGGTGGAGAGGTGCGTTTCGTCCCGCGCTCCGAGATCCTCTCCCTAGAGGAGCTAGAGCAGGTGGCGGTGGCCGTCGTCGGTCTGGGCGTGCGGAAGGTCCGAATCACTGGAGGGGAGCCCCTGCTGCGGCGGGGGGTGCTGGGGCTCGCGCGGCGTCTCGGAGCCATCGACGGGCTCGAGGAACTGGTGATGACGACCAATGCCACGCAGCTGGCGCGCTACGCGCGGGAGCTGCGGGCGGCCGGCGTGCAGCGCCTGAATATCAGTCTGGATACGCTCGACGCCGATCGCTTCCGGCAATTGACCCGGACCGGACGGCTGGACCAAGTTCTCGAGGGCATCGAGTCGGCACGGGGGGCTGGTTTCAAGCGTATCCGCCTAAACACCGTTGCGATGCGCGGCCGCAACGACGACGAGATCCTATCGCTGGTTGATTTTGCGCTGGCGCGGGGGATGGACATCAGCTTCATCGAAGAGATGCCGTTCGGCGACGCCCAACGTCATGTCCGGGGCGAGGCCTTCATGGGCTCGGCCGAGGTGCGGTCGCTGATCGAGCGGCGCTACGACCTGGAGGATGCCGAGCCGCGGCCGGCCGCCGGCCCCTCGCGGGAGTTGCAGGTGTCCGGGAGCGCTACCCGGGTCGGCTTCATCTCGCCCCACTCGGGATGTTTCTGCCCGGCCTGCAATCGGGTTCGGGTGACCGTGGAGGGGCTGCTTTTGCCGTGCCTGGGCGACGAGGGTGCCGTCGATCTGCGCGGGATCCTGCGCGCCGGCGACGATGCCGTAACCGTTCGGGAGCGTCTGCGCGCGGGGGTTCGCGACGCCCTGGCACGCAAACCGGCCCGGCACGGGTTCGCGGCACCCGGAGTCAGCCAGCCGCGGGTGGTGCGGTTCATGAGCGCCACCGGCGGCTGAGCCGTTCCCCGGGGATCGGGTCAGTCCGCGCGGGTGAGCCAGCGCACCGGATCGAGGACATGGATCTGTCCGGCCTGCAGCGTGGCAATCGCGGCGTCCGGATCCTCAAAGCGCATGAATAGTACGGCCCGGCCCGGTTCGCCAAAGGTGAAGGCGTAGGTGTAGAGCACGTTATGGCCGCCCTGTTCGAGGACCTCCAGGACGTAAGCCATACCGCCGCACTCATCGGCCACTTCCAGCCCCACCACCTCATCGACGCGAACGGCGCAGCCGGCCTCCTCAAGCACGCGCTTGGCGCGCTCCCAGTCGGCGACGATCAGGCGCAGGATGCCGAACTGGTCCGCGTCGGCCAGGGAGAGGGTGCGGATGTTGATGCCTGCCTCCGCGAGGATTCGGCACGGTTGCTTGAGGTGTGCAGGTTGGTTCTCAAGGAAGAGTGATAACTGCTTGAATTTCATGGTCACCCCTCGCGGTTATCGAAAACCCGCTTCGCCTTGCCCTCGCTGCGTGGGAGACTCTGAGGCTCGGCGAGGCGGACACCGACGCGCAGCCCGATGATGTGCTCGAGGGCGTCGGCGATCTGCCTTTGCAGCGCCTCCATCCCCCCGACGGTATCACTCAGCACCGCCTCGGTGACCTCCACGGCGACCTCCATCTGGTCGAGGCTCCCCTGGCGGCTCAGGGTGATCTGGTAGTGGGGCAGGGTCCCTTCAACCTGCAGCAGCGCGGTCTCGACTTGGGCCGGAAAGACATTGATACCGCGGATGATGAACATATCGTCGCTGCGCCGGCCGATGCGCTGGATGCGCCTTATGGTCCGGCCGCAGCTGCACGGCTCGGGGATGATGGTGGTCAGGTCCCGGGTCCGGTAACGGATCATCGGCATGGCCTGCTTGCTCAGGGTGGTGAGCACCAGCTCGCCTTCCTCGCCGTCGGGCAGCGGGGTGCCGGACTCGGGGTCGATGATCTCCGGGTAGAAGTGATCCTCGAAGATGTGCAGGCCGTCCTGAGCGCAGCACTCGCTGCCCACGCCGGGGCCGATGATCTCGGAAAGGCCGTAGATGTCGTAGGCAAGAATACCGCTCTCCTGCTCGATGCGCTGGCGCATTGCCTCGGTCCACGGCTCGGCGCCGAAGATCCCCACACGCAGGGGCAGGTTCGGCCAATCGATGTCTGCCTCGCGGGCGCGTTCCAGCAGATGAAGGAAATAGCTGGGGGTGGCGCACAGCGCGGTGACCCCGAAATCGCGCATCACCATCATCTGCCGCTCGGTGTTGCCCCCGGAGATGGGGATGACCGTGGCCCCCAGTTCCTCGGCGCCGTAGTGCGCGCCAAGCCCCCCGGTGAACAGCCCGTAACCGAAGGCGTTCTGCACCATGTCGCCGGCATGGACGCCACAAGCGGCGAAGGTCCGGCTCATGACCTCGGACCAGACGTCCAGATCGTCCCGGGTGTACGCCACCACGATCGGCTTGCCAGTGGTTCCGCTGGAGGCGTGCAGGCGGACGATCTCCTCACGCGGGCTGGCAAACAGGCCGAAGGGGTAGGTATCGCGCAGGTCGTTCTTGACGGTGAACGGCAGATGCTGGATGTCGGCCAGCTGACGCAGGTCGGAGGGTTGCACCCCCCGCTGCTCGCAACGCTCGCGGAACAGTGGTACGCGCTCGTAGGCCCGCGTGACCATGCCCTGGAGACGAGTGAGCTGGAGCTCGCGCAGCTGCTGCTCCGGGAGGTAATCGGGGGCGCTGCGCGGGTTGAAGGTCGGCTGATCCGGAGTCGGTGCGGCTCGGTCGTGCATGGTCTCCCTCGTCACAGAGTGGGTCGGGGGCGTGAATGGCTGGTTAGAGTGCCGAACAGGGCCTCGATGCCCCGCGCCTGGCGGAATACGCGCAGGTTCATCTCGTGGAGCTTATCGGGCAGCTGACCGCGGATGGCGTCGATCCAGTGCGTCTCGTCGATGTCGAGGTGGGCACTGAGCACGCCGAGCAGTGCGACATTGACCATGCGGGCGGCGTGCTGCGATGCCTCGTCCTGGAAGAGCTGCGGGACGGCGTCCGGCGTGATCAGGCGCCCGTGAGGGGCCAGCCGATGGCGGTTGGGCAGGACCTGGGACGATTCCGAGATGATCAGGAAGTCGGCCTCGGCGTGCGGCACCATCGGGCTGTGGACCCGGGGCCCGAAGCGGATGTCGCTGCTGACCGACCCGCCTCGTTGACTCATGCCGTGGATCTCGCTCTTCTTTACGTCGTGGCCGGCGCTGAAGGCGGCCTCGGCCAGGATGTCCGAGCCCGTGACGATCCCCTGGCCGCCGAGTCCGGCAATGACGATGTTGGTTACGCCGTGCTCGTCAGTCATGACGACGACTCCTGCTCGGCCTGAAGTGCGGCCAGGCGCCGGCTGGCCAGCGGGCAGGGGCGCCTGGCCACGATCAGGGTGAGCTCGTCGCTGGCCAAGGCGTCGGTGAGCAGTCGCTCGAACTCGTCCTGAGCCTCGACCGGATCCACCGTGTGCACCCGGGTGATGCCCATCGCCAGGGCGACGGCCTCGTAGTTGAGCTTGCTGGTGGCCGGGTGGTGGTCGATCTGTCGGCCTGTGCCCGGGTGCTCCTGGAGCCCGGTCATGGCTGTGGTGTCGTTGTCGAGTATGAGCAGCACGTGGCCGGTGGCCGGCGGGTTATAGGCCATCTCGGCCAGCCCGGGGAGGCCGGTATGCACGAAGGTGCTGTCGCCGATGACGCTCACCACCCGTCGTGCCTGGTCGGCGGGGAGGGCATGGCGCAGGCCGAGCCCGACGCCGACGCTCGCGCCCATGCATACGCAGGTGTCCATCGCCTCGAAGGGAGGCATGACGCCGAGGGTGTAGCAGCCGATGTCTCCGGCAACGATGCACTCGTGCCGGGACAGGGTCTGGAACACCTGTCTATGGGAGCAGTCGGCACAGAGCCGCGGCGGCTTGCCCGGTTCCTCCGGTTCGGGCTCCGGGCTCTCGTCGCCGGCGAGGATGCGGCGGACCCGGTCGGCGTTGAGCTCACCGAAACGGAAGCGCTCCGGCTTGCCCTCCACCGGGATGTCCGCTGCCCGAGCGGCGGTGTAGAGGTACGGATCCCCCTCTTCGATCACTACGCAACGGTCCACCTTGGCGGCGAAGGCGCGCATGGCCTCGATGGGTAGCGGGTGGGTCAGCCCCGGCTTGAGCAGGCGAGCTCCGGGGGCGGCCTCCCGGGCATGGGCTGCAGCCACGCCGTCGGCGATGATCCCCAGGCTCGTATCCTCGCCCTCCTCGACGAGCAGCTCCGCCGACACCTCGGAGCGCGCAAGGTTGGCCAGGCGTTCGCGCAGCCGGACGTGGGCCGGACGCGCGTAGCCAGGGATCATGACCCGACCGGGGATGTCCCGCTCGTACCGCGGCGCGGGCACCTGCGCCCGTTCGGTGCGGGTGCGGACCCGCCCCTTGGAGTGGCAGATCCGTGTGGTCAAACGCAGGATCACCGGCAACTGGAAACGAGCGGAGAGTTCCAGGGCCTTGAGCGTATAGTCGTACGCCTCCTGGCTGTCGCCGGGCTCGAGCATCGGTGCCCCGGAGGCTTCGGCATAGCGGCGGGTGTCCTGCTCGTTCTGGCTGGAGTGCATTCCCGGGTCGTCGGCGACGGCGATGACCAGGCCCTCGGCTACACCGGTGTAGGTAGCGGAGAACAACGCGTCAGCGGCCACGTTGAGGCCGACGTGCTTCATAGTCACTAGGGCCCGGGCGTTGCCGTAGGCCACGCCGAGGCCGACCTCAAGGGCCACCTTCTCGTTGGGAGCCCACTGGGCACGCCCTCCGAGGTGGTCGAGGCGCTCGAGGATCTCGGTCGAGGGGGTTCCCGGATAGCCGGTACCCAGGGACACGGCGCCGTCGAGTGCGGCTTGGGCGACGGCTTCATTGCCTGTGAGGAATTGATCGGGCATGCACTGCTCCTGGGGACTGACTCGTTGTCCGGACTGCGATTTCAGGCCGGTAGAGCATAGAGAGCAAGGGGTGGGGGATCAACATGATGGGAGCGCGCGCGCGCGAGCGGGTGGTCGCGGGCACCGGAAAACCCATCGGGATTTGACCTGTCGACCTCTATGAGGGTAATTTCCACTCGCTATTGTTCACTGCACAATACCGTTAACACCATCGGGAAGGGACGCAGCGAGTGACTTCGGCAATGACACAGATCGCCCTGGCGGGCGGCGTGATGGCGAGCCTGGGTATCCTCCTGGCCGCGATGCTCGCCGTGGCCAATCGGCGGCTCTACGTCTACGAGGATCCGCGAATCGACGAGATCGAGGACCTGCTGCCTCGGGCGAACTGCGGGGCCTGCGGGGTCGCGGGCTGTCGCCCGTTTGCCGAAGCCCTGATCAACGGCGACACCCAGCCTTCCCGGTGTACAGTCAACTCCCCCGAGTTGAATCAGCAGATCGCTGACCTGCTCGGTGTCAGCGTAGGCGACCAGGAGCGGCTAATCGCCCGACTGGCCTGCGCTGGCGGCACCCACGTGGCGGCTACCCGGGCGCGCTACGAGGGGCTCAAGTCCTGTCGAGCGGCGGCGCTGGTCGCCGGCGGTGGCAAGGGCTGTGTCTGGGGCTGTCTCGGCCTTGGTG
Source organism: Halorhodospira halophila (assembly GCF_016653405.1). Classification (NCBI taxonomy): domain Bacteria; kingdom Pseudomonadati; phylum Pseudomonadota; class Gammaproteobacteria; order Chromatiales; family Ectothiorhodospiraceae; genus Halorhodospira; species Halorhodospira halophila. The sequence goes on along the minus strand of NZ_NHSN01000001.1, from coordinate 142,416 downwards.
ACTGCGAGGACGAGTGCGGTTTCGACGCCATTGAGCTCAACCGGTATGGCCTGCCGATCGTGGATGCCGAAAAATGCACCGGCTGCGGTGATTGCGTCGAAATCTGTCCAAAAGACCTCTTCAGCCTGCAACCCGAAAGCCACCGCCTGTGGATCAATTGCCGCAACCAGGATCCGCAGGACGAGGCCGAATCCCACTGTGAGGTCGTCTGCACTGCCTGCGGGCGCTGTGCAGCCGACGCGCCGGAAGGTCTGATCCGCATGGAAAATAACCTGGCGGTGATCGACTACAGCAAGAACGACCTGGCCTCACCAGTGGCGATCGAACGTTGTCCAACGGGCGCCATTGTCTGGTTGGAAGACGGTGAGCCCCGACGGGGTGCGGGCGCACGGAAGATCACCCGCAAAGAACCTCTACCGCGCATGGAACCCCTGCCTCGCGTCTGAGGCACAGCGCTACAGCCCGCATGGCTGGCCGGCCGGCATGCGCGCGGGCCGGCGCCGCGGTGTGGCGTCTGGCGGTTACAGGTACACAGATTTCGAAATGAGCACCGGTCCGGACGGACCGGGCAAGCTAGGGGAGGCGATATGCTTTTCAAGCGCACTACGTCGCAGGACCTGATGAAGTATCAGGGGATTCGCGGGGCGATGGACGGCAACAGTGCCGTCATCCAGTGCGAGCGCGAATCCTCGGACGCCGCCGGCGCCTACCCGATCACTCCGTCCACGGACATGGGTGAGATGTGGGCCGAGGAGGTCTCCAAGGGTCATATCAATGTCTCCGGTCGCTCGCTGATCTTCATCGAGCCGGAGTCCGAGCACGCCGCTGCGGCGATGACCGCCGGGCTGTCGATGACCGGCCTGCGGGCGATTAATTTCTCGTCGGCGCAGGGCGTGGCGTTCATGCACGAATCGCTCTATGCCGCTGCCGGCAAGCGACTGCCGTACATCCTCAACATGGGCTGCCGCGCCATCACCAAGGGCGCGCTCAACGTCCATGCCGGCCACGACGACTACCACTGCGTCGACGACACCGGCTTCTTCCAGGTCTTCGCCAAGAACGCCCAGGAGGCGGCGGACCTGAACATCATCTCCCACAAGATCGCCGAGCTGGCGCTCAACCCGGGTATCGTCGGTCAGGACGGCTTCCTGACCACTCACCTGATCGAGTCGCTGCGCATCCCCGAGCGGGAGCTGATCCAGGAGTACCTGGGCAGTGCCGACGATATCATCGACTGTCCGACCCCGGCGCAGCGGATGCTCTATGGCGAGCAGCGCCGCCGTATCCCCGCCATTTGGGATGTCGACAACCCGATGCTCTCCGGTTCGGTGCAGAACCAGGACGCCTACATGCAGCAGGTGGCTGCCCAGCGGCCGTACTTCTACGCCCACCTGCCCGAGATCGCCGACGCCTGCATGGAGGAGTTCTCCCAGCTGACCGGCCGGCGCTACAACCGGGTCTCCGGTTACCGGATGGACGACGCCGAGTACGTCATTGTCGGTCAGGGCAGCATGGTGGCCACTGCCGAGGCGGTGGCCGATTACCTGCGGGATACGCGCGGCATCCCGGTGGGCGTGGTCAATCTGACCATGTTCCGTCCCTTCCCTGGCGCCGACCTGGCCCAGCTGCTCAAGGGGCGCAAGGGCGTCGCCGTGCTCGAGCGCACGGATCAGCCGTTGGCCGAGGATCTGCCCCTGGCCCGCGAAACCCGGGCGGCACTGACCAAGTGCCTGGAGAACCGCATCGCCGGGGAAGGCAAACCGTACCCGGATTATCCGTCCTTCGGCGGCGGGGACATGCCGCGGATCTATTCCGGTGCCTACGGCTTGGGCTCGCGCGACCTGCAGCCCGAGGGGCTGATCGCCGCCGTGGAGAACATGCTCGGCGACGGGCCGCAGCAGACGTTCTTTTACCTGTCGGTGGACTTCATCCGGCCCAACCCGGCGACGCCCACCCAGGAGGTGCATCAGCAGAAGGTGCAGGAGGCCTACCCGGGTATCGAGAAGATGGCACTGCGCGGTTCCGAGAACCCGAGCCTGATGCCCGATGAGGCGATCACCGCGCGGCTGCACTCGGTTGGCGGTTGGGGCGCCATGACCACGGGCAAGAACCTGGCCATGACGCTCTTCGACCTGCTCGACTTCCACATCAAGGCGAACCCGAAGTACGGCTCCGAGAAGAAGGGGCAGCCGACCACCTATTACCTGGCTGCTGCGCCGGAGCCAATCCGGGTCAGCAGCGAGCTCAAGGAGGTCGAGGTTGTCCTGTCGCCGGACCCGAACGTCTTCGATCACTCCAACCCGCTGGCCGGCCTGGCCAAGGGCGGGACGTTCGTTATCCAGTCGAACCTGGACTCGCCGGCAGCCGTCTGGGAGAGCTTCCCGGCGGAGGCCCAGCGCTACATCGTCGAGAACGATATCCACGTCTACTATCTCGATGCGTTCAAGATTGCCCGGGACGAGGCCTCGGATGCCGATCTGCAGTTCCGCATGCAGGGCATTGCCTTCCAGGGCGCGTTTTTCGCGTCGTCGCCGCTTATGCAGCGCCGCGGCCTGACACGTGACTCACTTTTCCGCGCTATCGAGGAGCAGCTCGAGCAGAAGTTCGGCAGCAAGGGGCGCCGCGTGGTGGAGGACAACCTGCGGGTGGTCCGCCGCGGCTTCGATGAACTGGTGGAGATCACCGACAAGACCCTCAGCGGTGCCGTGGCGCCGGCTTCGGGCGAGCAGCGGGCCATGCCGGAGATGCCGGTGATGCTCAAGCGTCTGCCCAAGTCCGAGGATGCGCGTTCGGATATCCACCGTTTCTGGGAGCAGACCGGCAGCTTCTATGTCGCCGGGCAGGGCAGTGACAACCTGGCCGATCCCTTCATGGCGCAGTCGCTGATCCCGGCGTCCACGGCGATCTACCGGGACATGACCCAGGTACGCTTCGAGTACCCCGCCTGGGATCCGGCCAAGTGCACGGCCTGCGGGGACTGCTACGCGGTCTGTCCGGACACCGCACTGCCCGGGCTGGTCAACAGCATCGGCGAGATCTTCGACACCGGCGTGCGTCGTATCGAGAAGACCCAGCCGACACGCCATCTGCGGCGCGCCGTGCGCGATCTTGAGAAGCGGCTGCGCAGTGCGCTGCTCGAGGCCGGCGAGGAGGCCGACTTCCACGCTGAACTCGACGACTCCATCCAGCGCCTGCTGGCCGATAGCACGCTCGATGGCGGCGATAAGGAGCGTCTGGAGCGGGAGCTGGCATCGCTGCGCGAGCAGATCGGCGACTTCCAGTTCGCCGTCACCAAGCCGTTCTTCTCCGCGCAGGAGAAGCGCAGCCCCGGCAGTGGCGGTCTGTTCTCCCTGGCGGTCAATCCGTATACCTGCAAGGGGTGCATGGAGTGCGTCCGCATCTGTGACGAGGGTGCCCTCGAGGCGGTGACACAGACCCAGGACGACGTCGACCGAATGCGGCGCAATTGGGACTTCTGGCTTGATCTGCCGAGCACCAGCAAGGATTACATCCGCATCGACGACCTGGATGAGGGCATCGGCGCCCTGGAGACGCTGCTGCTCGATAAGACCAACTACGAGTCGTTGAACGCCGGCGACGGCGCATGCCTGGGCTGCGGCGAGAAGACCGCGGTGCACCTGTTTACCTCCACGGTCTCGGCGCTGATGCAGCCCCGGGTCAAGGAGCACGTCAAGAAGATTGACGACCTGATCGCCCGGCTGGAGCAGCACATCCGCCTCAAGCTGGCCGAAGGCATGGATATCTCCGACGTCCACGCGGTCCACGAGGCCATCCAGGCACACTCGGACCGTGACCTGACGCTCTCGCGCTTGTCCGGCACGCTGGATGAGGGGCGGGGCAGCCAGACTGTGGATCCCGACTGGCTGAAGTGGGCTACCGACGTGCTGGCCCGGCTCAAGGATCTGCGCTGGCGCTACACCGAGGGGCCGACCGGCCGCGGCCGTACCCACATGGGCGTGATCAACGCCACAGGCTGCACCTCGGTCTGGGGGAGCACGTATCCCTACAACCCCTATCCGTTCCCGTGGACCAGCCACCTGTTCCAGGACAGCCCGTCGATGGCAGTGGGCATCTTCGAGGGGCACATGTCGAAGATGGCCGATGGCTTCAAGGCCATCCGCATGGCCGAACTCGAACTCGCCGGCAAGTACGATCCGGCCGAGCACGACGCGTTCTTCGCCCAGTTCAACTGGGAGAACTTCACCGACGAGGAGTACGCCCTGTGCCCGCCGGTGGTCAGCCTGGGCGGCGACGGCGCCATGTACGACATCGGCTTCCAAAACCTGTCGCGGGCCATGATGTCCGGGAAGCCGGTGAAGGTGCTGGTGCTCGATACCCAGGTCTACTCCAACACCGGTGGCCAGGCCTGCACCTCTGGGTTCATCAGCCAGGTCTCGGACATGGCGCCCTACGGCAAGGCCTGGAAGGGCAAGAACGAGATCCGCAAGGAGATCAGCCTCATCGGCATGGCCCACCGCACCAGTTATGTCGCGCAGGGGACCATCGCCAACGTCACGCACCTGCTGGAGAGCTTCATCGAGGGTCTCAACACCCGGCGTCCAGCGGTGTTCAACGTCTACGCCGTCTGCCCGCCGGAGCACGGAGTGGGGGACGATGTGGCCTTCATGCAGTCGCGTATGGCAGTGGACGGCCGGGCCTACCCGCTGTTCCGCTACAACCCGGATCGCGGCACCACGTTCCGCGAGTGCAGTGATCTCGAGGGTAACCCTGAGGTCGAGCAGGACTGGCCGACGTACACCCTCAACTACCTCGACGAGGAGGGCGCGGAGCAGAGCATGGAACTACCCATGACCTTTGCCGACTTCGCGCTGACCGAGGGTCGCTTCCGCAAGCACTTCAAGCAGGTGCCGCCGGAGAAGTGGAACGACGACATGATCCCGCTGGTGGAGCTGCTGGAGCTCGACGAAGAGGATCGCGAGGGCCTGTTCCCCTACATCTGGGCCGTGGACAAGCAGAACCGACTGGTCCGGGTCATCGTCTCCGAGGAGCTGGTCCGCTCGACCGAGGAGCGACGTGACTTCTGGCATCAGCTCAAGGGTCTGCTCGGACTGGATCGTGAAGAGGTCGATGAGCAGGCCGTGGCTGCCCGGACGCGTCAGGAGATGGCGCAACGGATCAGCGCGGCCCTGGTCTCCATGGCCAGCGGCGAGGATTCCGGCCAGCTGGCCGGCGCGCTCGCCGCCCCCGAGTCGGCGGTGTCCTCCGCGGGCGCGCAGGGTCAGGGGGCCGATGACGGGGGCGCTGCCGATGCCGCGCCCACCGCAGCCCACGATCCGGTGTGGGTGGAGAGCAACGAGTGCACCGCGTGCGATGACTGCATCGACATCGCCCCCGGCGTTTTTGAGTACGACGACAACAAGCAGGTCGTTGTGAAGGATCCGAAGGGGGCGTCGTTCAAGGACATCGTCCGCGCGGCGGAGAAGTGCGCCTCGTTCGCGATCCACCCGGGCACCCCGTTCGACCCGAACGAGCCGGGCCTGGACAAGCTCATCAAGCGGGCAGAGAAGTTCAACTGACCATGAGCGTGCTGTCCTTTCTGGGTGGACTGACCTTCCCCCGGGGGATTGAGCCCCCGGGGCGCAAGGATCAGACCCGCAAGCAGCCCATTCGGCGTCTGTCGTTTGCCCCGCGCATGGTGCTGCCGCTGACGCAGCACTTCGGGCGTCCGGCGCGGTCGCTGGTGACCCGTGGGCAGGAGGTGAGCCGCGGTGAGCCGATCGCCGAGGCGGATGGCTGGCCCTCGGTTCCGATCCACGCCCCGGTGACCGGTACCGTGGAGGGGGTCGAGCTCATGCCCACCGCCCGCGGTCCCAAGACCGAGGCGATTCTCCTGCGCACGGCTCCGGGCGATAGTCAGGTGGTGCGCTGGAGCCGGGAGCGGGATCTCGATGCCCTCTCGCGTCAGGAGCTCATCGAGGCCATTCAGGACGCCGGGATCGTCGGGCAGGGGGGGGCGTCGTTTCCTACCCACCTGAAGCTTTCGGTGCCGGAGGGCTACGCCATCGACACGCTGGTGGTCAACGGCTGCGAATGCGAGCCCTTTCTCAGTACCGACCACCGGCTGATGATCGAAGCCACCGAGTCCATCATCGCCGGCGTGCGCTTGGCGATGCGGGCGGTGGGTGCTCCGGAGGCGGTGATCGGCGTCGAGGACAACAAGCCCGATGCCGTCGCCGCGCTGCAGCAGGCGGTCGCCGAAGAAGACGCCATCCGGGTGGTGCAGCTCAAGTCCAAGTACCCCCAAGGCTCGGAGAAGATGTTGATCAAGGCCCTACTTGACCGGGAGGTGCCCTCGGGTGGCCTGCCCTACGAGATCGGGGCCGTGGTCAACAACATCGGCACCATGGCGCAGCTCGGGTACCTGCTCCCGCGCGGGGAGGGGCTGATCGAGCGCGTCATCACCGTGGCCGGTCCCGGCGTGGAACGCCCCGGCAACTATCGGGTCCCTGTCGGCACGCCGCTGCGCTACCTGCTCGAGGAGGTCGGCTTCGAGGGAGATGATCCGAGCCGAATCATCCTCGGTGGGCCGATGATGGGGAACACGGTGGCGTTCCTGGATGTGCCGGTCACGAAGGGGATCTCGGGGGTGCTGGTGCTGCCCGAGGGGGTCGGCGATGAGACCGATCGCCCGCCGACGCAGCCGTGCATCCGCTGCGGTCGCTGTGTGGAGGTGTGTCCGGTGGGGCTCAACCCGGCTGAGCTCGGGCGGCTTGCAGCCAAGCGGCAGTACGAGGCCATGGAAGAGCGCTTCCATCTCAATGACTGCTTCGAGTGCGGCTGTTGCAGTTACGTCTGCCCCTCGAACATCCCACTGGTGCAGTACTTCCGGATTGCCAAATCGCTGAATCGGGAGCGAGCCTCTTAATGCGCCCGCGTATCGAGATCAAGACATCGCCCCACATCAAGGAGCCGGACACGGTCGAGCGCATCATGCGCTCGGTGGTCCTGGCTCTGCTGCCGGTGTGTGCCTTCTCGGTCTACCAGTTCGGCATCAGTGTCGCCGCACTGCTAGTGGTGACCACCGTCACGGCGGTCCTGACCGAGCAGCTGTTCAATCAGCTATCGGGTCGTGCGAGTACGATCGGGGACTACAGTGCGGTCATTACCGGGCTGTTGCTGGCCCTGACGCTGCCGCCGGCCTTCCCGCTGTGGATGGCGGCGGTATCGGCTTTCGTGGCCATCGCCCTGGGCAAGGCGCTGTTCGGGGGGTTGGGCTACAACCCGTTCAACCCGGCGCTGCTTGGCCGTGCCTTCGCCGCCGCGGCCTTCCCCGAGGCGTCTTCCACTTGGACGCAGGCCGGCCTGGCTGATCGTTTCACGGAGTTTCTGCCGTCGACGCTGGCCCTGCCGTTCATGACGCCGGATTCGGTGGACGCGTACACAACGGCGACCCCGCTGGCCGAGTGGAAGTTCGAGGGGCAGATCGCCACCGAAACGTGGGACCTCATGCTCGGGACCATCGCCGGCTCGGCCGGGGAGACCTCGGCGCTGTTGGTCCTCGTCTGCGGCCTTTTCCTTGTGCTGCGTGGCGCGGTGAACTGGCGCGTGCCGGTCTCGGTGCTGGGCAGTGCCGCGGCCACGGCCGGCGTGTTTTACGCCCTGGATCCCGCCGCCTACCCGGATCCGCTCTTCGTGCTGGCCTCCGGGGCCCTGATGCTGGGCGCCTTCTTCATGGCCAGCGATATGTCCTCGTCGCCGGTAACGCCGGCCGGAATCTGGATCTACGGCATCCTGATCGGCTTCCTGACGGTCATTATCCGCTTTTTCGGTGGTCTTCCCGAGGGTGTGATGTACGCGATCCTGCTCGGTAATGCGGCGGTGCCGCTGATCGAGCGCATTGCCCAGCCGCGGATGTATGGCCTGCGCAAGAGGAGGGGGCAATGAGCGAAGCAGCCCAGTCCCAGCAGGTGGCGCCGACGCCGACCTCCAGCCTGCGTTTGATCGGGACGCTGGGGGTGATCGCGCTGTTCGCCGGGCTGCTGGTGGTCAGCGTGGTCGAGTGGACCCGGCCGATCATCGCCGAGAACCACGAACGGGCGCTGCAGCAGGCGGTCTTCGACGTCATCCCCGGGGCTACGCAACGCCGGGATTTCGTGCTGACCGACGAGGGCCCGGTGCCGAAGGAGGACGCCCAGGAGCGAGGCCCGATCATCCACGCCGGCTATACCGAGGACGGCGCCCTGGCCGGAGTGGCGCTGGAGGCCTCGGGGCGAGGGTATGCGGATGTGATCCGCATCCTCTACGGCTACGACCCGTCCTGCGCGTGCATTGTCGGCATGTCCGTCCTGGAGAGCCAGGAGACGCCGGGTCTGGGGGACCGGATCGAGACCGATCCGGACTTCCTGGGCAGTATCGAAGGGTTGGACGCCTCACTGAATGAGGACGGTACCGGACTGAAGCACGGCATCCGCACCGTAGACCCGGGAGAGCGCGAGGATCCCGGCGATATTGACGGGATCACTGGGGCCACCGTCTCCGCCGAAGCCATCGGAGACATGCTGCACCGGAGCGCGGACGAGCGACTGCCGCAGCTCCAGGGGCACTGGTCCGAGCTGGAAAGGAATGAGTGATGGCTGCCAAGCGTGAGCAAGAACCGATCACCATGGATACCTTCCTCAGCGGCATCTGGCGGGAGAACCCCGTTTTCGTGATGCTCCTGGGGATGTGCCCGGTGCTGGCCGTGACCAACACCACCGAGAACGCGCTGGCGATGGGGCTGGCTACGACCCTCGTGTTGGTCTGCTCCACCGGGCTGGTCTCCATTCTGCGCGATTTCATCCCCAAGGAGGTGCGCATCGCCTCCTATATCGTGATCATCGCGAGCTTCGTCACGGTGGTCGACTACGCGATTCAGGCGATCAGCCTGGATATCTACAACGCCCTCGGGGCGTTCATTCAGCTAATCGTGGCCAACTGCATGATCCTCGGCCGGGCCGAGGCGTTCGCGTCGCGCAAGCCGCTGGGTAAGACGCTGATTGACGCCCTCGGCGTCGGGGCCGGTTTCACGCTGGCACTGCTCTGCCTCGGGACTGTGCGTGAGCTCCTCGGGGCGGGGGAGATCCTAGGTATTCAGGTCTTCGCCGACAGTTTCGAGCCCTGGGTGATCATGCTGCTGCCGCCGGGCGGGTTCTTCGTGCTCGCCGGCTGGCTGCTGCTCTTTGCCTGGATCAAGGAGCGGCAGAACAAGCGCGCCGCTGCCGGTAAGGAGGCGACCGCCGATGGACGCTGATTCCCTAAGCTACATCTTCCTCAATGCGGCGATCATCAACAACTTCGTGCTCGCCCTGTTCCTCGGCATCTGCCCCATCCTCGGGGTGTCGGGCAAGCTGGGCACGGCCTTTCCCATGGGCGTGGCGAGTGCCTTCGTCATGCTCATCGCGTCGCTGGCCGCCTACGGCATCAACATCGTGCTGGGCTACTTCGAGCTCGAGTTCCTGAGCCTGATCGCCTACATCGCCGTCATCGCCTCGGCGGTGCAGCTGGTGGAGATGGTGGTGAAGAAGTTCAGCCCGCCCCTCTACCGGGCACTGGGCATCTTCCTACCGCTGATTACCACGAACTGCGCGATCCTGGGCGTGGCGCTGTTCCAGACCAGCTACGAGTACGATTTCCTGCAGTCGGTGACCTACAGCCTGGGCGCCGGCGCCGGGTTCATCCTGGCGATCGTACTGATGGCGGGCCTGCGCGAGCAGGTCGATCTGGCCGACGTGCCCTCCGTGGCCCGCGGCGCGGCGATGAGCCTGATGCTGGCCGGGGTCCTGTCGCTGGCGTTCATGGGCTTCGCTGGACTCGGGGGGTAGCCGATATGGGCACCTACGTTGCGGCGTTCCTCGTCATCTTTGCGCTGGTTGTCGGCTGGGTCGGTGTCCAGGGTGCGGCGCGCCGTTTCGCGCGCCGGCACCCGGAACTCGGGCCTACCACGCCGGAGGGGGAAGGGGCCGGTCACGGGGGGTGCGGGGTCTGCGCGATCGCGGACATGTGCGGCAAGGGGCCGTCGGGCGGCAACAACTGACGTGGCAAAGCTGCCCACGGCTTGATGTCGCAGCGTGGAACGAGCAGGAGCACGCTGCATCAAACTCTCGATGAGGCCGAGACCGTGGTCGCGAGAGATTGGGGTATCGTTATGGGCCGCTTGCGAGAGATCCTTGAGGGCACGTTCTGGGGGCGTGTGCTGACCTGGTCGGTGGCAGTGCTGATCATCCTGATCATCCTGGTCTTTACCCTCGCTGGCATCGAGCGGATGGCAGGGGCGATCCGCGGCGTCTGAGCCGTTCACCGGCGACCGTATGCCGCACAGAGATGATCGCCGTGGCACCGGGATGGTGCACACGGGTCCGTTTTTAGTGCAGACTTCCCGCGCCTGAGATCCTGTCGGTGGGTGCCGGATCCGTCCGGGCGCCCGCCGGAGAAGAGATATCGTCCTGTCGGGGGCCGCACGGGTCTCCGGGGCACTGAAAAACGGAGAAGAAGATGACCGCACGGCTCGACGAGAAACTGGAACCGATCTATCAGGATGTTGTTCGCCGCAACCCTGGCGAGAGTGAGTTTCACCAGGCGGTGCACGAGGTCCTGGAGACCCTCGGCCCGGTGATGAGCAAATACCCGGAGTTCGCGGACCACAAGATCATCCAGCGGATCTGCGAGCCGGAGCGTCAGATCATCTTCCGGGTTCCCTGGCAAGACGACAACGGGGAGATCCACATCAACCGCGCCTTCCGGGTGGAGTTCAACAGCGCCATGGGCCCCTACAAGGGCGGCATGCGCTTCCACCCCTCGGTGTACCTGGGCATCATCAAGTTCCTTGGCTTCGAGCAGGTGTTCAAGAACGCCATCACTGGCATGCCCATCGGCGGCGGCAAGGGGGGTAGCGACTTCGATCCGAAGGGCCGCTCCGACGACGAGATCATGCGGTTCTGCCAGAGCTTGATGACCGAACTCTACCGCTACCTCGGCGAGTACACCGATGTGCCCGCCGGTGACATCGGCGTCGGTCAGCGCGAGGTGGGGTACCTCTTCGGCCAGTACAAGCGGATCACCAACCGCTACGAATCCGGTGTCTTCACCGGCAAGGGGTTGACCTGGGGCGGTAGCCGCGCCCGCAAGGAGGCGACGGGTTACGGCACCGTTTACTTCCTGCAGGAGATGCTCAAGGCCCGTGGAGAGGATCTTGAGGGCAAGACCTGCGTGGTCTCCGGCTCGGGCAACGTGGCTATCTACGCCATGGACAAGATCCGCAAGCTGGGCGGCAAGGTCATCGCCTGCTCCGATTCGAGTGGTATCGTCGTCGACGAAGACGGCATCGACCTCGAGCGCATCAAGCGTATCAAGGAAGTGGAGCGGCGGCGCATTTCCGTCTATGCCGACGAGCGGCCGAAGGCCCGGTACGTCGAGGATGGCAACATCTGGACCGTCCCCTGTGACGTGGCGCTGCCCTGCGCAACGCAGAACGAGATCAGCGGCAAGGACGCGCGGGAGCTTCTGAACAAAGGCTGCACCGCGCTGGCCGAGGGGGCCAACATGCCCTGTACGCCCGAGGCGGTCCGCATGTTCCAGGAGGCCCGGATCGCCTACGGTCCCGGCAAGGCGGCCAACGCCGGCGGCGTGGCCACCAGCGCCCTGGAGATGCAGCAGAACGCCAGCCGCGACTCCTGGACCTTCGAGCACACCGAGGAGCGGTTGCACGAGATCATGGTCGACATCCACCGCAACTGCTACGAAACCGCCGATGAGTTCGGTGTCCCCGGGGACTACGTCACCGGTGCCAACATCACCGGCTTCATCAAGGTCAGCAATGCCATGGTAGCGATGGGGCTGATCTAGGGCTGGTAGGCCAGGAGGCGCTGCTCGACGAGGTCGGCGGCGAGGCGCAGTCTTCCGGGCGGAACGCGGAAGTGCTCGACCGCCGCCGATATGTCGTCGGGGGCGCCCTGGCCGCGGGGCGTCTCGGCAGGCTGTGCCGGGCCGCCGTCGAGCCATTGCGGCCGGTAGGTGCTGCCGGGCCTTCCCGGGAACAGCGCCACGTACGCGATCCCCGATTCGATCAGATCCTGGAAGAAGTGGGACCCGAAGGAGAGATCGGGCACCACCTCCGATCCCATCTCCGCGACCTCGGCGAGGACCGCCACGCGGCTGATGTCCGCGAAGCCGACTGGCACACCCAGCTCTGGGCTGCTGGTCCCCCAACGGCCCGGTCCGATGAGCACGATGGGTGCGCCGGGTTCCTCCTCGGCCAAGCGGCGGGTGAGCACGCCGATGAGTGTGGCCACCTGATGCTTCGCCTCACGACTCAGGGCAGCGTAGCGGCTGCTGTGGACCCGGAGGATGTGCCCCGGGTGCAGATCCAGATTGCCGCCCATGAAGTGGCCCTCACTCTGCATGAACAGTCGCTCTTCGGGGACCGACTCGGGCAGTGGCGCCAACGAGCCCTCGCCACGCGTGGGCAGAGGGCGGCACTGGACCAGATTGAAGGAGGCGGTGCCGACCTCATCCAGATGCACGGTGAACTCCACGTCCACGGGGTGGCAGTAGGCAGACTCCAGCGTCCGCAGCATGGCTGCGGCCCGGGTGACGAAATCCTCGCTGCGCAGCAGCGGGGTGAAGGTCAACCGCCAGACCGGGTTGCTGTCGCCGAGTTCGCGGGCCCGTTGCGTGGCCGCACGGTCTAGCTCACCGAGCCGCTCCAGCGGGAGGTCCTCGGCCTGGGCAACCAGCTCCCGCAGGGGTAGGGAGGCGAGGCTGTTGGCGTTGACATCGAGGCAGTCGACCTCGTGCTGCGAGAACCGGTAGAGGTCCTCCCGGTCGCGGAAGGGGCGGCGGTGGGGCTGATCGAGGGCGACGACACAGGCGTGGTCCGTGCCGATGCGATCCACCGCCCGTGTGCCGAGGCCCATCACCAGGCGCAGCATGCCCGCCTTTGGGTCGAGCCCCGCGTCCCAAACGAAGGGGTTGCGTGAGACGCCGACCCCGGCGGCATCGGGGAGGTAGAGATGGCGGTGGTAGCGCCCGTTGACCCGCTGCATGAGCAGAGCCATCGGCTCTTCCAGGCGATCGAGCCCCCGTTGCCGACGGTAGACCAGGGCATCCTCGGCCAGCGTGGAGGCGTAAACCCGACGGATGGCCTCCTCAAGCTCGGCGAGTCGCTGCTCCGGGCTGCCCTGGTTAACGCAGAAGATGCTCTCGTACTTGCCGGCGAACGCGTTGCCGAAGCCGTCTTCCAGAAGGCTGCTGGAGCGCACGAGGATCGGGTACTGCCCGAAGTGATCGAGCATGCGCTCGAGCTCCGGGCGGATCTCTGGCGGCATCTCACCCTCGAGCATGGCCCGGTGCAGTTCGCGCCCCTCCTCGAAGTAACCCGCCTCGGTGCGCTGGCGCATTAACCGCGGCCACCATCCGTTGTGCACGATGTAGGCGTAGTAAGCGTCGGAACCCAGGTAGAAGGAGTCGTGGGGTTCGAGCGCCGCCTGCCAGCGTTGTGCGTCCTCGGCCAGCAGGATGTTGCGCGCCAGCAGCATGCCCACCGCTTTGCCGCCGATCAGCCCGCTGCCGATCATCCGCGCGCGCACGGCCAGCAGATCGTCGAGACCGAGGTACTGCCGCGCGAGCCCCAGCAGGCGCGGGTCGTGCCCGACCAACGCCCCGAGCAGCTCCTCGAGGATCGCGCACCTCTGGGGGTCGTCGGCGGGTTGATCCAGGCAGTCCCCGGCACTGAGGAACAAGCGATCCCAGTAGTCGAGCAGGCGGCGCTGACGATCCTCCTGGTGCTGGCGCTCCAGCCGGTCCTGCAACCGCGTGGCGTCGCTGCTGTCGGTCACCGGCAAGAACCGCTCGCCGCGCTGGCGATGGGGCAGGAACATGGTCGGTGAGTGCCGCCGCCAGACCTTGACGGGCTGGATATGCACCTCATCGCCGGCCCGGCGCACGTCGATCAGTACCTGGGTGGTCTCGCGGATCCGCGCCAGGGTGCCGTGGGAGTGACTGTGCGGGCACAAGGCGAAGTAGGCGACCGTGTCGAGCTCGAAAAGGTATGGACAGACGACACGGAAGAAGTTGCCCACCATGTAATCGGTGGTCCAGGCCTGGAGGAGATCGGTCAGGCAGTCGCAGACGTAGAAGGCGCCGCGGCCGTAGTCCGTGATCAACTGATAGACGCGGCTGGTGAAGGCCTCGAAGCCGCCGCGGGCATCGATCTCCACCACCCGGACGCCGGAGCCGGGGTTGAGCAGGGGGGCGTGCTGCCCGTAGCGCAGGTAGATGATGGCACGCCCCTGTTCGCGGGCGGTCTCCACAAAAGGCCTGAGGAATGCCCGGTAGTCGTCGAGATCTTCGACACGCCAGACGACGTTGTCCCCCAGGCGCAGGCCATCGAGGATCTCGTCGAGGCCGGCAATGCCCGTGGAGACAGCGCGCGGATCTTCCATGGGAACCCCCGTTGTGGTGAGACAGCCGCATTGTGCCAGATTCGCCGGCACCACTATGGGAGTTCTCCGGGGCCATGCATTAGGCTAGGCGTGAAAAAACCGCAGCAGCGCGGGGCTGTCCGCCACCGTACGGAGTCGTCACCCAAGGAGAGCAGCGTACCGATGACCATTGAAGTTCCCACCATCTGCCCCGGCAGCCCGGAGCTGCCCGATCTGAGTCCGGCCCCGGGGACGTTCTACCTGGCCCCGCCGCTGCAGCACACGCGGGATCGGGTCTACGTCCGACTGCGTGACGCCGGGTGGCGGGTGCGGTTCCCGGCGGCCGGGGTCATGGGAGTCGAGGTACCGGGGCAGGCGCTGCCGGTGCTGCTCGCCGCCTTGGAGCCGCTGATGAGCGAACCAGAGATGGCCGCCGGTTCCGCTGTCTTCATGGAGCACGGTGAGGTGTTCGACGCCCGGTCGCTGTTCCAGTCCCGTCCGCTTTCCACCTGGGTGGCTCGCGCCGAGCACGAGTGGCTGCTGGAGGTTATCCGCAGCGAGCGGATCCAGATCCACTATCAGCCCCTCGTTGATGCACGGGATCCGCAGCGGGTGTTCGCCTACGAGTGCCTGATGCGCGGGGTCGGCGGCGACGGGGGGGTGATCGCACCCGGGGCGATGTTCCGGGCGGCGGAGTTGGCTGATCTGGAGTTTCACCTGGATCGACTGGCGCGCGTGGCGGCGATCCGTGATAGCCACCTCCAGGGGATTCAGGCCAACCTGTTCATCAACTTCCGGCCAACGGCCATCTACGACCCGGCCTTTTGCCTGCGCACCACCGTGGGCGCCGTGGAGAAACTTGGCCTGGACCCGCGGCGCATTGTCTTCGAGGTTGTCGAGACCGAAGCGATCTCCGACCACCGTCACCTGCGCCACATCGTGGATCAGTATCGGCAGGGTGGGTTCCGCATCGCCCTGGACGACCTTGGGGCCGGCTACGGCTCCCTGAATCTGCTCAAGGATCTTGAGCCGGACTTCGTGAAAATCGACCGCGAGTTGATCCGGCACGTGCATCGCAACCCGGGGCAGGCGACCATCGTCGAGGCAATGGTCGGCATGGCCCGCAATTTGGGCACCACGACCGTTGCCGAAGGGGTCGAGGAGCGGGATGAGGCCGAGTGGCTGCGCGAAGTCGGTGTCGACCTATTGCAGGGCTTCTATTTTGCGCGGCCGGCTTCTCCGCCTCCTTCGCTATAGGGCGCCCCGTGGGAAGTGCGGGGCCATGGCCTCGATCCCGGCGACCGGCGCGGGCCGGGCGAACAGGAACCCCTGGGCCCAGGGGCAGCCGATGCCGATGAGCGCCTCACGCTGCGCCGGTGTCTCGACCCCCTCGGCGATGATGGTAAAACCGAGATTACGGCCGAGGCCGGCGATCGCCTGGGCGATGGCCAGTGTGCGCTCGTCTTCCGGCAGACCGTCGACGAAGCTGCGGTCAATCTTGAGCCGGTCCACCGGCAGGTCCCGCAGGTAGCTAAGCGCCGAGTAGCCGGTTCCAAAATCGTCGAGCGCCACCGTGACGCCGTGATCGCGCAGTTGTTGCAGTTGCTCGATCACCACCGGATCGGGATCCACCAGCAGGCGCTCGGTGACCTCGATCTCCAAGTGGCGGGCCGGTAGCCGCGTGCGCTCGAGCGTGGCCAGTACGCGCTGGCCGAGATCGGGCGCAGTGAGTTCCGGGGCGGCGAAGTTGACCCCCAGGCGGCCGAAGTTAAAGCCCGCGTCGAGCCAGGCGCGTCCCTGCCGGCAGGCCTGCTCGAGGACCCAGGCGCCCAGCGCGGTCACCAGGCCGATGCGTTCGGCCACCGGGATGAACCGCTCCGGGCTGATCCAGCCCTGTACCGGATGGTGCCAGCGGACCAGGGCCTCCAGCCCCACCCAGGCACCGCTACTCAGCTCGATCTGGGGTTGGTAGTGGAGTTCCAACCCGCCCTCGTCGAGGGCCTGGCGCAGCTCGCTGCCCAGCTGAACCCGTTCGCGGGCCTGCTCGGTGAGTTCCTCGCTGAAGAAGCGGTAGTTGATGCCCTCGCGCTTGGCCTGATGCATGGCAGCATTCGCCTGCTGGAAGAGGTCGGCCGCACCGGCTTCCTGTTCGGGATAGACGGCGATGCCGATGCTCGCGGCGATGGGAATGCTCCGGTCGGCGATCTGGAAGGGGGCATCCAACGCCCGGCTCAATCCCTCGGTGATTGTTGCCACCTCGCTAGCGTCCCGGACGCCGAGGAGCAGTACACCGAACTCGTCGCCGCCCAGCCTGGCTACGGTGTCCTCCTCGCGTAGGGTGGCGCGCAGCCGCTCGGCGAGCTGCTGCAAGATGGCATCGCCCACCGCGTGGCCGAGGCTGTAGTTGATCGCCTTGAGATCGTTGAGATCCAGGGAGAGAACGGCGAAACAGCCGGTGTGATGCTGCGTGGTCACCAGGGCCTGATGGAGGCGATCCTGGAACACGAGGCGATTGGGCAGGCCGGTGAGCGGATCTGAGTGCATGATCCGCTCCAGCTGGCTCTGATACTCCTTGAGCCGGGAGATATCGGCGAGCACCGCCATGTAATGGGTCAGCTGCCCGGTACTGTCATAGACCGCGCGGATCGTAACCAGGCTGGCGAAGGTGGTGCCATCCCGGCACCGGTTCCACATCTCCCCGGTCCAGTAGCCGCGCTCGGCCAGGGCCCGGTGGATGGCCTCGTAGAAGCCCTCATCGTGGAAACCGGAGTAGAGCAGCGCCGGGTCCTTGCCGAGGACTTCCTGCTCGGCATACCCGGTGATCTCGGTGAAAGCCGGATTGACCGCGACCACGCGCTGTTCGGCATCGGTGACCAGGATGGCTTCCCGGGCCTCTTCGAAGACGATAGCGGCCTGGCGCAGTTCGGTCTCGATGCGCTTGCGCTCGGTCACGTCGCGCAGGTTGAGCAGGTGGGCTGGCTGGTCCTGCCAGTGGATCTCACGCACGCGCATCTCGACCGTCCGCAACTCCCCGCCGGGACTGCGCAGCTCGATTTCCTGGGCATCGGGTCCGCCGATGGGCAGGCCGATCACGGCCCCGATCAGGGTTGCGCTGTCGCGCGCGAAGAGCCGTGCCGCACTCGGGTTGGCGTAACGCACGGTACCGTCCGGGGTGACCACCAGCACGCCCTCGGTCATGTTCTCGAACAGTCGGTGGAGTTGCTCCTCGCGCTCGCGCAAGGCCTGGTGGATCCGGGTCTGTTCCCGTTCCGCACGGCTGCGCTCGGTGATGTCCTCCAGGATGTGCACCGAGTGCCGGTAGGTGCCCTCCTCGTCGTGTACGGCGAAGGAGCGCGACAGGAAGGTTTCGCCGGTATCCACGGTGAAGCGTTCTTCCAGCGCCGCGTCCCCGGTCGGATCGTTCTTGCCGTGCCCGGATTGTGCTGCTTGGAGTCCGTGGCGGCAGCCGGGCAGGGGGCCGTCGCGTCGGGGGAAGATCTCGTAGTAGGGGCGCCCAAGCACGTCTTCAGGGTGTAGGCCGACCTGCTCGTAGTAGGCCCGGTTAGCCTCGACGATCCGGTGCTCGGCATCGTGGATAAAGATTGGAACCTCGATGGCATCCAGCGCTGCCAGCCAGGTCTGAACCCCCACGGGGGCGTTGCCCGGACCGGCGGTGGTGAAAGCCCCGGAGCGTTTGCCGGCATCGCCCCTTTGCTGCATCGGTCTCCTCCCGGATCGTCCGGCACACCCCCGGACCGGGCCCGCACAAGGGCGGTTTTCTTCGGGGCAGTTTCGCACAGACTGCAGGGTTATTGGGAAGGACGCGGGCGCTGTGCAGCTTCCATCGTGCCCGAAGGATTCGCGGCCGGTTACAATAAACGGTTTTGACCCGGAGGGAGCGTGGCCCGAAGAGAGCGATACCAGCCGCCCGAGGATCTGGCCCGGGGTGAGAGCGCCTATACCCGCTACCGACCCCTGATTGACGACTGGGAGGCTTTCTGCGGCACCCTTCAGCGGCCACTAACCCCGTGTCTGCGCGCCAATACGACGCGGCTTTCCAGAGATGAGCTGGCCAGCCTTTTGCGGGACGAGGGGTGGGATCCGCAGCCGCTGGGCTGGCAGGGGGATGCTCTACTGGTTGAAGGCGGATTCCGGCCTGGCCACCACTGGGGCGCCATCGCCGGTCTCTACCAGATCCAGGAAGCTGCCTCGCTGTTGCCCGTGCAACTGCTCGATCCGCGACCCGGCGAACGGGTCCTCGATCTCTGTGCCGCCCCGGGGAACAAAACGGTCCAGATTGCAGATGCCCTGGCCAATCGGGGCACCGTGGTCGCGAACGACGCCAGTGCCGGCCGCCTGGGAGCTCTCGGTCAGGCGGTCAAACGGCACGGGCTGTTCAATGTCTCCCAGACCGTTCGCGACGGGCAGGGCATGCCCTGGGCTGCGGGTCGTTTCGACAAGGTCGTTGTCGATGCCCCGTGCAGCTGCGAGGGCACCTTTCGCAAGACCGCGACGGCCGCCGAGCCGACATCACCGACGTTCCGCGAGCGGCTCGTTCAGCGGCAGAAGCGGTTGCTGCTGCGCGGGATGGCGCTGACGCGGCCCGGGGGGACGGTGGTCTATTCGACCTGCACGTTTGCCCCGGAAGAGAACGAGGCGGTGGTCGCTGCCGCGCTCGAGCGAGCTCCGGGCGCGTTCGAGTTGGTACCTGCAAGGGTGTCGGGGCTGCACTTGAGCCCAGGCCTGGAGGCATGGGACGGGGCCCATTACGGCGCCGAGATGGAGTCCTGCGGACGCCTGTGGCCCCACCACAACGACACCGGGGGCTTTTTCGTGGCGGTGTTGCGTCGTGTGGGCAGCGGTGAGCGCGAGAACCCAGCGGATGACCTGCCTGCCGTGCAGGAGGAGCCACGCGCCCGGGTTCTGCTGCAGACCTTCAAGGACGAACTCGGAGTGCCGGAGGATGTTCTGGATGGGCTGACGGCCTTCTTCGAGGGCAGCAAGTACGCCAAGGTGGTCGCCTCCGGCCATGTCGCGGCGGGAGGGGTGCCGGTCGTGCGCAGCGGGATTCCGGCAGTGCGGGCGCAGACCCGGCCGCCCAAGCCCTCCACGGCCGGGGTCATGGCCCTGGGCCATTGTGCCCGGGGGCCCGTGCTGGAGCTGGACCGGGACGAGGTCCACGCCTTTTTCCGCCGCGAGCCGCTGTTCCCCGGGCCGGAGCGTTGCGTCGGCCTGGCCGAGGGAGGACACAGCGTATTGCGCCATCACGGCCATACCGTCGGTATCGGCATGTACCGCGGCGGTGCCGTGGTCAGCCTATTCCCCAAGGCCTGGTCGCGTGCAGCCGGCGGGTCGGGAGGATAGCCGGCGGGTCGGGAGGATAGCCGGCGGGTCCCGTTGGCGGGACCCGCCATCGGGTGCCGGGTCCCTACAAGTGGGCCGGGACGCCGGTGATCGGTACGTGCAGAAACAGGGCGAAGACGATGTAGCCGATCAGCCCACCGACGATGGCCCAAGCATCCCCCAATCGTTTCGGTTCGGCCGGGGTCGTGGCCTGACGGCGATCCCGTTCCCGCGCCGAGACGAAGGTCACGCCGGCCCAGGCCAGGAAGGCGCCGAAGAAGACCAGGTCACCGAGGCGCCCGTTGGCCATCAGGTGGGCCAGGGCCCACAGTGCTACCGCCAGCAACATCGGGTGGCCGATGGCGTTGCGAATGCGGTTGGCTGGCCCGTAGGCGGCGAAGAGCAGGATGAAGGCCGGAATCATCACTAGCGCCATCAGGTGCGCGGTCCAGGTGGGGGGCGTCCACACCCAGATGGCATCGACCCGGGTCAGCCCGTAGCCGTAAATGGCGATAACCAGCCCCAGTAGCGAGAGCACCGAGTAGGCGGCCTTCCAAGGAATCTCGCCGTAGGCGGCGATCTGGTTGGCCCGCCAATCGTCGGCGACAACCCGGATCGAGTGGGTGCCGAGGAACAGGATCAGGCCCAGCAGCAGGATCAGCATGGTGGAACTCCTTGTGGTGAGGTCGCTACACGGTGCCGTCAGATCTGGTTGCGGCGCTCGGCGAGCCAGCCGATGACCAGGAAGGCGCCGATGACCGCGACGCCCAGGTAGCGCGTTTCGATATACAGCAGGGCCTCGGCAAGCAGGGGCGTGATCCAGACCGTGACCAGACCGTAGCCGAAGGCGCACATCAGGACAAAGGCACCCACGCGCATCAGCCACGGATAGGGCCGCAGGGGGCGGGCGACGAAGCGGTTGATGCTGCCCCCGTAGACCACCAGCAGCGTGGCCACCAGGGCCAGGGCGATGTCGTGGACATGCCCATGGACCCAGGTGCCGGATCGCCACAGCAACTCGTCGATCAACTCGCTCACCGTCGCCTACCCTACGGTTGTCACAGCAGGACCTTCTCCAGGCTGCCTTTCCGGGCCTGCTCCGTGAAGCGCTCCTGCCAGTCCTGGCCGAGGAGTTCGCGGGCCATCTCGGTGACGATGTAGTCGGTTTCGACGCCCGTGTCCTCGCGATAGCGCGACAGACCCTGCAGGCACGATGGGCAGGTGGTCAGCATCCGCACGTTGCCGTCTTCGGCGCGCTCGGCCCCGGTCAGCGACTCGACACCTTGGCGGATCTCCTCCTGCTTGCGATGACGCACCTGACTGGAGATATCCGGACGGGAGACGGCAAAGACCCCCGACTCACCACAGCAGCGATCGGAGAGCTGCACGGGCTGGCCCATGAGCTCCGTGGCCACGCTCGTCGGGTTCTGCGTCTTGATCGACGGGTGGCAGGGGTCGTGGTAGAGGTACTGCGTGGCCTCGCTGCCCTCCAGCCGATAGCCCTTCTCGAGCAGGAACTCGTGGATGTCGATCAGGCGGCACCCCGGGAAGATCCGGTTGAACTCGTAGAGTTCCAGTTGGCTGATGCAGGTGCCGCAGGAGACGACCACCGTCTGGATGTCCATGTAGTTCAGGGTGTTGGCCACCCGGTGGAGGAGCACCCGGTTGGCGGTAGTGATCTGCTTGGCACGATCGATGTAGCCGCCGGCGTGTTGCGGGTAGCCACAGCAGAGGTACCCCGGAGGGAGAACGGTCTTCACCCCGGCGTCATGGAGCATGGCCAGGGTGGCCATGCCCACCTGGCTGAACAGTCGCTCCGGGCCGCACCCGGGAAAGTAGAAGACCGCCTCGCTGTTCTCGTCGGTCTTCTGCGGGTCGCGGATGATCGGGATATGGTCCGACTCCTCGGCACCGAGGATCTGACGCATGCCCTGAGGCGGCACGTTGGACGGCATCGGCTTCTCGAGGAAGTGCACCGCCTGGGCGGGGATGCTGGAACGCTCGGTCGTGCTGCCGGGGCGGCGCTTGAGCGGGAAGACGCCGAGTCGCCGCAGGGTCTGCGATACTTGGCGCTGTGCCGCGAAACCGAAGCGCGCCATGCCCAGGCGCAGGGCCTTGATCAGGCGCGGGTCGGTGAGGTTCAGGAAGCCCATGGCCACCCGGGTCTGCAGGCGCGTACGCCGCTGCTTGCGCCGCTGCAGGATATCCCGCAGCCGGATGGTGACGTCACCGAAGTCGATATTCACCGGGCAGGGCTTGAGGCACTTGTGGCAGATGGTGCAGTGATCCGCCACGTCGTTCATGACGTCGAAGTGGCGCAGCGACAGCCCGCGCCGGGTCTGCTCCTCGTAGAGGAAGGCCTCGATGATCAGCCCCGCGGCCAGGATCTTGTTGCGCGGTGAGTAGAGCAGGTTGGCCCGCGGTACGTGGGTGCTGCACACCGGTTTGCACTTGCCGCAGCGCAGGCAGTCCTTGATATCGCGGTTAAGCTCGCCGAGCTCGCTCTCCTCGAGGATCAGCGCCTCTTCCTCGACGAGGAAGAGCGAGGGCGTGTAGGCATTCTCGAGACCGGAACCGGGCATGAGCTTACCCCGGTTGAAACGGCCCTCCGGGTCGACGCGGTCGATGAACTCGGCGAAGCGCTGCACCTGCTCCGGATCCAGGTACTGCATCTTGGTCAGGCCGACGCCGTGCTCGCCGGTGATCACGCCGCCCAGGGACTGCGCAAGCTCCATGATGCGGTCCACAATCCGCTCGGCCTCGCGCATCATGCCGTAGTCGCCGGAGTTCACCGGGATGTTGGTGTGCACGTTGCCGTCACCGGCGTGCATGTGCAGGGCGACGAACAGGCGGCTGCGCAAAACCCGGTCGTGGATCTCGGTGAAGCGGGCACGCACCGGCTGCAAGTCGCGGCCTTTGAAGAACTCCTCCAGCGGTCGCTCGACCTCCCGGCGGTAAGAGATGCGCAGGCTGCGCCGCAGGAGCAGATCGATGATCCGGTCCTCCGGGCGGCAGTCGGCGCGGGCCGTCTCATCGAGGAGGTCATCACGCTCGGCGGCGCGGTCGTCGAAGGCCTCCAGGATCCGTTGCCAACGCTCGCGGATGCGGCTCAGGTGCTCACGGGCGGTTGCCTTCTTGTCGGCGAGGATCCGGTCGCCTTCCTCACTGTCCTCGAAGTCCTTGACCTGACGGACCTCGGGCATGTCGCCGTTCAGGTAGTCGAGCAGCTCGTCGAGCATAGCGAGCTTGTTGCGCATGGACTGCTCGACGTTGATCCGCTCGACGCCCTCGGTGTACTCGGCCAGGCGCTCCAGCGGGATGACGACATCCTCATTGATCTTGAACGCGTTGGTGTGCGAGGCAATGGCGGCTGTCCGGGAACGCTCCGCCCAGAAGCGCCGCCGCGCCTCCGCCGAGACCGCGATGAAGCCTTCGCCGTTGCGCGCATTGGCCAGCCGCACGATGCGCGATGACGCTTCGGCGACGGCGTCGGGGTCGTCGCTGGCCAGATCGGCGAGAAGGATCATCTTGGGGATCTCGCTGCGGTTGGCCTTGGGCGAGTAATCCACCGCCTGGATGTAACGCTCGTCCAGGTGCTCCAGACCGGCCAGCGCCACCTTCTCGTCAGCGAGCAGGTCGTCACGGATCTCCGTGATCGCCGGCACGGCCTCGTGGAGGTCGTGGCCGTAGAACTCGAGGCAGACGGTGCGCTCGTGCTCGGGCATGCGGTGGACGAGCATGCGCGCAGAGGTGATCAGTCCGTCGCAGCCCTCCTTCTGGACGCCGGGGAGGCCGCCGAGGAACTTGTCGGTGACGTCCTTGCCGAGACCCGGCTTGCGGAACGAGGTGCCCGAGAAACTGAGGATCTGCGGCTCGCCCTCCTGGGTGCGCCCGTCCCGGGCGTAGTGCGTGACCCGAAAGCGCACCGTGTCGAGCTCGTCAAGCTTGCCGAGGTTGTGGTCCAGGCGCTCGACCTCAATCCACTTGGCCTCGGAGGTGATCATGCGGAACGAGACGATGTTATCGAGTGTCGTTCCCCAGAGGACGGCCTTTTTGCCACCGGCGTTCATGGAGATGTTGCCGCCGATGGTCGAGGCGTCCTGGGAGGTGGGGTCGACGGCAAAGACGCGACCGTGGGCCTCGGCGCGCTCACTGACCCGGCGGGTGACGGCGCCGGCACCGACATGGATGGTGCTCACCGGTCCGTCGACCCCGGGGAGGTCGACTTCCTCGACGGGAGCGATCGCATCAAGCTTCTCGGTGTTGATGACCGCCGAGTCGCCGTCCAGCGGCACGGCACCGCCGGTGTAGCCGGTGCCGCCACCACGGGGGATGATGGTCAGCCCCTCCTCGATGCAGGTCGCCACCAGCGGGGCGATCTCCGCCTCGGTATCCGGGGTGAGGACGAGGAACGGGATCTCGACGCGCCAGTCCGTGGCGTCGGTGGCGTGGGAAACCCGCGAGAGGCCGTCGAAGCAGATGTTGTCGCTGCGCGTGTGGCGCGCGAGCCGCCGCTTGATGCGCTGTCGGCGTTGACGTTGACGGCGATAGTGCTGCTCGAAATCGCGGACCGCGCGGCGAGCCCGTTCGCCCAGGTCGATGCCTTTCTGGTTGCCATCGGCGCGCGCGAAGATCTGGTCGACGCGGTGGTGCATGGAGCTGACCAGCGCGCGCAGCCGCCTTGGGGTATTGATCAGGTCGTCCTGGATGTAAGGATTACGGGAGACAACCCAGAGATCGCCGAGGACCTCGAAGAGCATGCGGGCTGAGATCCCAGTGCGCCGCTCGCCCCGGAGTTCGTTGAGCAGGTCCCAGGTCTGCTCGCCGAGGAAACGGACCACGATCTCTCGGTCGGAGAAGGACGTATAGTTATAGGGAATCTCTCGGATACGGGTCGGTTCCTGCGTATTTGCGGCCATTCTCAACGGTCA
The DNA here is from genome assembly GCF_016653405.1 of Halorhodospira halophila. Classification (NCBI taxonomy): domain Bacteria; kingdom Pseudomonadati; phylum Pseudomonadota; class Gammaproteobacteria; order Chromatiales; family Ectothiorhodospiraceae; genus Halorhodospira; species Halorhodospira halophila. Next base: position 117,704 of record NZ_NHSN01000001.1, on the reverse strand, counting down.
GGGTTGCCATCGAAGCTGAACATGGTATCAGGCTCGGGGCCGCGACTCGACCGAACGCCTTGCCGACGCAAGACAGGAGGGAACGTGAGCGAAGAACTGCAGACCGTTCAGATGCTGGTGCGCCGGCTTAAGGAGGGCGGGCAGCGTGATGCCGTCCGGGCGCTGGATCGGGATGATCTTCACCGCTGGGATTACCAGGCCGTGGCCGAGCTCGCTCAGCAGCTGAGCGCCGGGCTGGTGGAGGCCGGTGTGGACCGCGGCGAACGGGTGGCGCTGTTCGCGCCGAACAGCGCCGAATGGGTGGTTGCCTGTCTGGCGATCCTCGATGCCGGCGCGGTAGTCACGCCGCTGGATACCCAGATGCCGCGTGCGGAGCTCACCCACGCCCTCGCTGACAGCGGTGCGCGGCGGATCTTTACCGGCGGCGAAGCGGCGCGCCGGCTTGAGGGGTTGGAACTCGAGCAGTCGCTGGAGATGATCCGTCTCGACGAACCGGCGGGGAGCGGACGAAGCTGGCGGGACTGGTTGCGCGAAGACGGCCCGGCGGCGCCGGAAATCACCCCGGCGGATCCGGCCACGCTGTTCTACACCTCGGGGACCACCGGGATGCCCAAGGGGGTGCCGCTGACCCACGGCAACATCACCGCCAACCTCAATGCGCTTCTCGGCCAGGAGCTAGCCCAGAGGGACGACCGGATCTTCGTCCCGCTTCCGTACCACCATGTCTACCCCTTTACGCTCGGGCTGATCACCCCCCTGGCGTTGGGTGCGAGCATCGTGCTGCCGTACTCAGTCCTCGGTCCGCAGATCGTGCGCGCGCTGCGCGAGGGGGATGCCACCATCATCCTCGGCGTGCCACGGCTCTACGAGGCCCTTGATGGTGCTATCCGCGGCCGCGTCGCCGAGCGGGGGGCGCGCGCCGAGCGCCTGTTCGAGGGCATGCTCCGGCTGTCCCGGGCGGCACGTCACCGGTTGGGCTGGCCCTTGGGACGGCGCCTGTTCCGTAGCCTGCATCAGCGCATGGCCCCTTCGGTGCGCATGGTTGTCGCCGGAGGTGCCCCGCTGAATCCAGAGATCGGCGAGCGACTGCGGGATCTGGGCTGGGAGGTGGCGACCGGTTACGGCCTCACGGAGACCTCGCCGATCCTGACCTATAACCCGCCGGATCGGCTGCGCCTGAAGGCGGCCGGCCTGCCGCTACCGGGTGTGGAGCTGCGCATCGATCCTGTCGAGGAGGGGGCGCGCACCGGCGAGGTGCTCGCTCGCGGCCAGAATGTCTTCCAGGGGTACTGGCACCTACCTGAAAAGAGTGCCGAGGTGTTCACCCCGGACGGCTTTTACCGCACCGGGGATCTGGGCTGGTTCGACGAGGAGGGGTACCTGCACCTGGAGGGCCGAGCCTCCGAGATGATCGTCCTCGCCGGCGGCGAGAATGTCGACCCAGAGCGGGTCGAGGGCGCGCTCTCCGCTGCCGAGGCCGTCCGCGACGCCGGAGTGCTCGAGCATGAGGGGCGCCTGGCGGCGGTGCTGTTCCCTGACCCGCAGGCCGTCCGGGATCTCGACGACGAGCAGGTACGCCAGCGGCTGAACCAGGCCCTGCACGAAGCGGCTGGGGTCCTGCCGAGCCATCATCAGATCAGCACCTATCGGGTCAGCTCCGATCCGCTGCCCAGGACGCGCCTGGGCAAGCTGCGCCGCCACAAGCTGCGAGAGCTGTTCGAAATGCTCGGCGAGGGCGCCAAGGCGGCCGAGACCGGTCCCATGCCCGAGGAGCGGATGGCGGTGGAGGATCAGCAGCTGCTGCAGATCCCCACTGCCCGCCGGGTCTGGGAGGGGCTCGTCCGCCGCTATCCGCGGGTGCGCTTGACCCCGGACAGCAATCTGCGTCTCGACCTCGGGCTCGACTCGCTGGGGTGGGTGGATCTGACCCTGGAGCTACGCGGTAGCGTCGGCGTGGCCTTGGAGGAGGAGGCCTTGGGGCGGATCGAGACCGTCCGCGACCTGCTGCGCGAGGCGGCCGAAGCCGCGGAGATCTCTCCCGATGAGAGCCGCGGGCCGGGCCTGGTGGAACAGCTGCGCGACCCGGAGGCCATGCTCAGCGACCAGCAACTACGCTGGATGCTGCCGCGTACGCGGTTCGAGCGCCTGCTCGGGGCGATCTTCTACGGCATCGACCAGGTTCTGTTCCGGGCCTATGCGCCGGTGCGCGTGGAAGGCCTGGAGAACCTGCCGGAGCGCGACCCGGTCTTGCTCGTCCCCAACCATCTGAGCGCCGTGGATCCACCGGCGCTGGGGTCGATCATGCGCTACGCCCGGATCGTGCGCATGCGCTGGGGTGGTTGGACCGGGCTGCTGTTCTCCAACCGTCTGGTGCGGCTGGTCAGCCGGGCCTGCCTGGTGCTGCCCATCGATCCGCACACCGGCCCACGCGGCAGCCTGGCGCTCGGTGCGAAAGCCCTACGGGATGGCTACGGGCTGGTCTGGTTCCCGGAGGGGCGGCGCTCGGCCGATGGCAGCCTGCAGGCGTTTCAGCCGGGCGTGGGTCTTCTGCTCCAGGCGCAGTCGGTACCGGCCATCCCGGTCTGGATCGAGGGAACCGATCGGGTCATGCCCATCGGCACCCGGCTGCTCAGGCCCGGGCGGATCACGATCCGCCTCGGAGAGCCCGTATCAGCGGAGACGCTGGATGCCGAAGGCGAGGGAGAGACGCCCGAGCTGCGCATCGCCGCGGCACTCGAGCAGCGGGTGCGCCGGCTCGGCCAGGCCGAGCCCGGGCAGGCGGAGTAGCGCCCGGAGGAGACAGGGCGGGCGCCGGCTGGTTCAGCCGGCGCCGCCGCTGCGGTGATCGGCAATCAGGCGCTGCACCATGTCCCGGGTGGCATCGGGCTGATCCATCTCGTCGAATGGTGTCCAGGAGAGGTCGGCTTCCAGGCGGTAGGACCCCTTGTAGGTATGGGGCGGGCCGTTGCGCCAATCCTCGGGAGCGAGCATGGAGAAGTAGAGTTCGCCGTCCTCGCGCTCGTAGAGGTGGTAGATGCTGCCCGGGCGCCGGGTGAAGTTGCACTTGGCCCGGTGCAGGTCCATGTCACGCTGACTTTCCTCGAGCACCTCCCGTGCCTGCTCCTGGAGGGCGCGAATCTGATCCGCGATCACCGTCAGCTTTGAGCTGGTGCGGTTGTTGATCGCCTGATCCGCCTCCTGGATCTCGCGGGCGGTGTCGACAAGGTCGATGGGCGCGGATAGCCGGCTGACCGGATAGGGGGAAGTCCGGCTGTGCCCTTCGTGACGGTCCGGATTGTCGTCGCGTTTGTAATCTGCCATAGCGTGTATACCCTAGTGCGCGTTTTCGCCTCAGGCAAGTAGCCGGGGGGTGGGCGGCGCTCCGCCGAGGCTTCGCCGCCCGCCCGGTGCATGGGGTGGCGCTCAGGGCGCTTCAAGGATGTCATCGGCCCGCCAAGCCTCGAGAAACCGGCGCTGGCTGTCGGTCAGGGCGTCGATGCCGACCCCCAGCGTTTCCAGCTTGAGGCGGGCCACCTCGGCGTCGACCTCGTCGGGAACCGGATGCACGCCGGCGCGGAGCTGGTCGCGGTGGCGCAACAGGTCGTCCGCGGCCATGAATTGCATCGCGAAGGTCTGGTCCATGACCTCGGCCGGGTGACCCATGGCCGTCGGGGCGGCCAGGTTCACCAGGCGACCTTCGCAGACCAAGTGGATCTCGCGGCCGTCGCTCATGCGGAAGGCCTCGATACCCGGTCGCGCCGGATAGCGGGATTCGGCCTGCTGGGCCAAGCCCGCGGCGTCGATCTCCACGTTGAAGTGCCCGGCGTTGGCCAGGATCGCGCCGTCGCGCATGCGCGCAACGTGCTCGGCGCGGATGACATCCCGGTTGCCCGTGGCGGTGATGAAGAAATCACCGACGCCGGCGGCCTCCTCCATGGGGCGCACGGCGAAACCGTTCATGTGGGCACGTAGCGCCCGGCGTGGTTCGACCTCCGTGATCGTCACCTGCGCCCCCCAGGCGCGGGCCTTGTGGGCGATCCCCACGCCGCAGTCACCGTAGCCGCAGATCACGACCTGCTTTCCGGCGAGCAGCAGGTTGGTTGTCAGCATCAGGTTGGTTAGTGCCGACTCGCCGGTGCCGTGGATATTGTCAAACTCGTGCTTCATCGGTGTGTGGTTGACGGCGTAAGCCGGGAAATGCAGAGCGCCCTCGGCCGTCATGGCCTGGATCCGCTGCACACCGGTGGTGGTCTGCTCGCAGACCCCACGCAGCCCGTCCAGCAGCTCGGGGCGCTGGTGAACGAGTCGTGCGGTGAGTTCGGCGGCGTCATCCAGGATCAGGTTGGGCTGGTGATCCAGGGCGCGGCCGTGGAGCCGGGCCAGCTCCGCCTCGCTGACACCGCGCCGGGCGTAGCCGCTGATCCCGGGTTGCTCATTGAGTGCCGCGACCACATCGTCCTGGCTGGAACCGGGTTCACTGCCGGTGAATACGACTTCGGCGCCGGCTGCGGCGAGTGTCTCCAGAAAGACGCCGGTTTTCGCCTCGATGTGGGAACAGACCGCGATGCATAGGCCTTCGAAGGGGCGCGTCTCGCGGTAGCGCTCGCGCAGGGCTTTGTGGACCGGCATATGGGCGCGGGCCCAGGCAAGCTTCTGATGGCCAGGCTCGGCACTGGTCGTCGTGGTCATGGGAACCTCAATCCTGATCAGCGGGTGGATGGCGCGCCGCGGCGGCGGCGCAGACACCCGTCGATGCGCACGGCTTGGACGCCGGCGCTGAAGTTCGAGGCTGCTGAACGACGGGTGAATATAGTACGATTCGCGCCCTTAGTATCCGGAGGTGCTCATGGAGATCAACCCGCTGCTTGAACAAATCGAAGACCTGCAAGGGCGTTTCGAGGCCCTGAGGGGGTATCTTTGACGAAGCCGGCAAACGCGAACAGCTTGAGGAAGTCCTGCGTGAGCTGGAGAACCCCGACGTCTGGAGCGACCCGGAGCGGGCCCAGGGGCTGAGCCGCGAGCGCTCTCAGCTGCAGTCCGTCCTGAGCACCCTCGAGGAGATCGGCGGGGTGCTCGATGACGCCGGCGAGATGGTCGCCATGGCCCGGGAGGAGGGCGACGAGGAAACTCTTGAGGCGGTCCAGGCGGATGTCCAGCGCGTCGCCACGCACATCGAGACCCTGGAGTTCCGACGCATGTTCTCCGGAGAGATGGACGCGTCCAATGCGTTCCTCGATATCCAGGCGGGGTCAGGCGGAACGGAGGCCCAGGACTGGGCCGAGATGCTGCTGCGGATGTATCTGCGCTGGGCCGAGGCCCGCGGCTTCGACACCGAGGTCATCGAGGTGACGGCCGGCCAGGAGGCGGGGGTCAAGAGCGCCACGATCAAGGTTACCGGCGAGTACGCCTTCGGCTGGCTGCGCACGGAGACCGGGGTTCACCGTCTGGTGCGCAAGTCGCCCTTTGACTCCGGCGGTCGCCGCCACACCTCGTTCTCCTCGGTGTTCGTGTCGCCGGAGATCGACGACGAGAATGTCGATATCGAGATCGACCCGTCGGATCTGCGCGTGGACGTCTTCCGCGCTTCCGGCGCAGGTGGCCAGCACGTCAATACCACCGAGTCGGCGGTCCGCATCACCCACGAACCCACCGGCGTCGTGGTGCAGTCGCAGAACGATCGATCGCAGCACAAGAACCGTGCCACGGCGATGAGTCAGCTGCGCGCCAAACTCTACGAGCTGGAGATGCAGCGCCGCCGTGCCGAGGCCGAAGCCCAGGAAGAGACCAAGTCCGATATCGGGTGGGGGAACCAGATCCGCTCCTACGTCCTCGATCAGTCCCGGATCAAGGATCTGCGGACGGGAATCGAGATCGGCAACACGCAGGCCGTGCTCGACGGCCACCTCGACCCGTTCATACAGGCGAGCCTCAAGGCCGGCCTCTGACGCTCGCCCCTGACACTGCCCGGAGTCAACGGATGTCCGAAAGCGACGAGAACAAGCTCATCGCCCAGCGCCGCGAGAAGCTGCAGGGTCTGCGCGATGCGGGCCAAGCCTTCCCCAACGATTTCCGCCGTGACGCGCTGGCCGCCGACCTTCACGAGCGCTACGGCCCGCTGGACGAGGAGGCCCTGGAGCAGGAGGGCGCTCGAGTCACGGTCGGCGGGCGCATGATGGCCAAACGGGTCATGGGCAAGGCGAGCTTCGCGCAGCTCCAGGACAGCTCGGGGCGGATCCAGCTCTATCTGCGCCGGGATGACCTGCCCGAGGGGGTCTACGCCGCGTTCAAGAGCTGGGACGTGGGCGATATCGTCGGCGCGACCGGGACGTTGTTCCGGACGAACAAGGGGGAGCTTTCCATCCATTGCGATCAGGTCCGGCTCCTAACGAAATCGCTGCGGCCGCTGCCGGAGAAGTGGCACGGGCTGACCGATCACGAGATCCGCTATCGCCAGCGCTACCTGGATCTAATCGTCAACCAGGAGAGTCGGCGCGTCTTTGCCCTGCGCACCCGCGTACTCGCTGCCCTGCGCCGTTTCCTGGATGGCCGCGGTTTCATGGAGGTGGAGACACCGATGATGCAGCCGATCCCCGGCGGAGCCGCGGCGCGACCTTTCGTGACCCACCACAACGCCCTCGGCCGGGATCTCTATCTGCGCATCGCGCCGGAGCTCTACCTCAAGCGGCTCGTCGTGGGGGGCTTCGAGCGTGTCTACGAAGTCAACCGAAACTTCCGGAACGAGGGGGTTTCGACCCGCCACAACCCGGAATTCACCATGCTGGAGTTCTATCAGGCCTTTGCCGACTACCACGACCTGATGGACCTTACCGAGGAAATGCTCCGGCATCTGGCTGAACAGGCGCTCGGAAGCGGACAGGTAACCTGGCAGGGCGAGACTTATGATTTCACTTCAACATTCGAGCGTATCTCTCTGACTGAAGCGGTCCTTCGGTACAATCCTGACCTCACGGCCGAGGAACTCGCGGATCGCGAGCAGGCGGCCCGGGCGGCCGAGGCGCGCGGGATCGAGGTGAGCTCCGGCGACGGGCTGGGCAGGATCCAGGCGGCCCTGTTCGAGGAGACGGCTGAGCCTCGGCTCCACGGCCCGGTCTTTGTAACCGATTACCCCAAGGAGGTATCCCCCTTGGCTCGCCCGCGGGACGACGAACCCTTCTACACTGAGCGTTTTGAGTTGATCGTCGGTGGTCGCGAGATCGCCAACGGTTTCTCGGAGCTTAACGACGCCGAGGACCAAGCGGATCGCTTCCGTGCCCAGGCGGCGGAGCGGGATGCCGGGGATCAGGAGGCGATGCACTACGACGGCGACTATATCCGTGCCCTGGAGTACGGGCTGCCGCCGACTGCCGGGGAGGGCATCGGGATCGACCGCCTGGTCATGCTGCTCGCTGACTGCGATTCGATCCGCGACGTCCTTCTATTCCCCGCCATGCGCCCGGAGTCGTAGGGCGGCGGTTCAGGTGCCGGCCTCGCGGAGGTGCAACGGCTGTCCGTTCACGCTCAGCGATGCGGGGCCGGCCAGCTGTGCCTCGCGCAGCGAAACGAGGGCCGTGAACCCCTGCGGCGCACCCGCTGCGCAGACGACGTGGCCGGCCAGCTGGTTGTCGGCATCACGGACCTCGCTGCCGTCCGCCGGCGCATCTCCGGTGCCCCGGGCGCGGAACATGCGCTGCTTGACCTTGCCGCGGTAGTGCGCCCGCGCCACCACCTCCTGCCCCGGGAAGCATCCCTTGCTGAAGCTCACGCCACCAAGGCGATCGAGATTCACCATCTGCGGGATGAACAGTTCCCGGCCCGGGGCGCGGATCTCGGGCTGTCCGGCAAGGATTTCCAACGCCCGCCAGGTCTCTTCGTCGGTCGGCGGCAGGTGTTCGGCAAGCACGCCCTCTACCGCGGCCACCGGGGCCGCCGGTCCGACCACCCAGTAGCGCTCCGGCGCACCGGGTAGCCGGATGATCGCCACCTCGCCGCTGCGCACAACGCCTTCGGCCTCTGGCATAGGGCGCTCACTCCATCGGGCCAGCAGGCTCCGGGCGGTCGGGCCGGCCGCCCGGAGCAGGCGCCACTGCATGTCGGGGGCGTGCACCGTCACCCTCGAGCGCAGTACATACATCTGCAGCCGGGCGACGGTCTCGGCCGCGGTGTCCTCCGGGAGGACGAGCCGGTAGCCGTCGTCCCAGGGGATGACTCGCGCCAGGGCAAGCAGCCGCCCCTTGGGCGTGCACAACCCGGCCAGCACGCTGCGTGCGTCGTCTGCAGCCGGGATGTCCGCGGTCAGGATGCGTTGCAAGAAATCCCCGGCTTCCTCGCCGGTAACCGCCACCACGCTGTAGCCGGTGCCGGTCTCGAGGCACTCCGGCTGAGAGGCACCGGCGCCGTCTTCGGGCGCATCTACCGGTACGGTCGGGAACTCTTCTCGCATAACCTCTCCTCGGTGGCTTGCTGCATCGGCGGCTTGCTGCATCTCGTGCCACTCTAGGGGCGGGATCCGTATACTGACATCGTATTCATTGTGGGTGATCATCGCCGGGGCAGCCAGCCTTAGACCGGGGCAGAATGTTAATCTTCCGTCAGCATCAGTATTCCCATTTGTTAATGCTTGCATTACGATTGTCCGCAATATAGCTTATCGTCCCGTTTCCTCACTCTTATCGTGCGCCGCAGGTTCTGACTCGGCTCAGCGGAGCAAAAATCCATGAGAAATCCGAATCGTCCGCTCTCTCCGCACCTGACCATCTACCGGCCGCAGTTGACCTCGCTGCTCTCGGTGCTCCACCGCGGCACCGGGGTGTTCGTCACCATGGCTGCGGTCCTGCTGGTCGCCTGGGTGATGGCCTTGGCCGCCGGACCCGAATACTACGAACTGCTGACGCGGGTGCTCGGCCACTGGTTCGGGCAGCTGGTGCTGCTGGGTATCACGTTCAGCCTGGCCTACCACCTTTGCAATGGCGTTCGGCACCTGGTTTGGGACACCGTGCGCGCCTTCGAGCTCAAGGCGGTCTATCGCGGCGGTTACATGGTGCTCGCCGCGAGCGTCCTGTTGACCGCCCTGGTCTGGGTGATCGCCTACGCAGGGGAGTTTTGATCATGCGTAAGTACGAGACCGCCGTCTCCCGGGCCCGCGGCCTCGGCTCGGCCAAGAACGGCTTCCACCACTGGTGGCATCAGCGCCTGACCGCGGTGGTGCTGGTTCCGCTGATGATGTGGCTGGGGATCGGCCTGGCCCTGCAGGCCGGCGCCGATTTCGAGGCGGCCCGGGCGTGGGTGGCGAACCCGTTCAACGCGACGCTGCTGATCGCCGCGATCATCATGTTGTTCTATCACGGGGCGCTCGGCGTTCAGGTGGTCATCGAGGACTACGTCCACCTCGAGGGGCTGAAGTGGTTCGGCAACCTCGCCGTCTACTTCGCATGTTTCCTGGTGGCCGTCGCCGGGATCCTGGCGGTCATCCAAATCGTTCTGGGGGGCTGAGGCGCAGATGACAGAACCGATCAAGACGGTCGAACACCAGTACGATGTCGTCGTTGTCGGTGCCGGTGGGGCCGGGCTCCGGGCGACCTTCGGCATGGCCGAACAGGGGCTGAACACCGCCTGTGTCACCAAGGTGTTCCCCACGCGCAGCCACACCGTGGCGGCCCAGGGCGGCGTCTCGGCGGCGCTCGGCAACATGGGCGAGGACGACTGGCGCTGGCATATGTACGACACCATCAAGGGGTCGGACTGGCTGGGTGACCAGGACGCCATCGAATACATGTGCCGCGAGGCGGTGCCGGCCATCGTGGAGCTGGAGCACTACGGCGTGCCCTTCTCGCGCACCGAGGACGGCAAGATCTATCAGCGCCCGTTCGGCGGCATGACCACCCACTTCGGTGAGGGAACGGCCCAGCGGACCTGCGCGGCCGCGGACCGAACCGGGCATGCCATCCTGCACACGCTCTACCAGCAGGCGCTCAAGCACAAGGCGGAGTTCTACATCGAACACTTCGCCATCGACCTGATGATGGACAACGGGGTTTGCCGGGGCGTGGTCACGCTCGACATGGAGACCGGCACGGTGCATATCTTCCGGGCCCATCAGGTGGTGCTGGCCACTGGCGGCTACGGGCGGAGCTACTTCTCCTGCACCTCGGCCCACACCTGCACCGGGGATGGCAACGGCATGGTCCTGCGTGCCGGTCTGCCGCTCCAGGACATGGAGTTCGTGCAGTTCCACCCGACCGGGATCTATGGCGCGGGCTGCCTGATCACCGAGGGGGTCCGGGGCGAGGGCGGTTACTTGACCAACGCCCAGGGCGAGCGGTTCATGGAACGTTACGCCCCGAACGCCAAGGATCTGGCCTCGCGCGACGTGGTCTCCCGCTCGATGACCATCGAGATCCGCGAGGGGCGGGGGGTCGGCGAGCACGGCGACCATATCCACCTGCATCTGGAGCATCTCGGGCCGGAGGTGATCCATGAACGGCTGCCAGGTATTGCCGAGTCGGCCCAGATCTTTGCCGGTGTCGATGTGACCAAGGAGCCGATCCCGGTCCTGCCCACGGTCCACTACAACATGGGCGGGATCCCGACCAACCACATGGGTGAGGTGGTTCATCTCAAGGGTGGTGACCCCGATGCGGTGGTTCCGGGGCTTATGGCCATCGGCGAAGCTGCCTGCGTCTCGGTGCACGGCGCCAACCGGCTCGGGTCGAACTCGCTGCTTGATCTGGTGGTCTTCGGCCGAGCCGCCGCCCACCGTGCCGCCGAAGTCATCGGCGGCCGCGGCAAACCCCATGCACCCCTGCCAGAGGGGGCGCCGGATCTGGCGCTGCAAAGGCTGGATCGGCTGCGTCGGGCCAATGGCAGCAAGCCGACGGCGCAACTGCGGGCCGAGATGCAGAACACCATGCAGAACTACGCCGCGGTCTTCCGCACGGGTGATGTGTTGGAGCAGGGCTGCAACCGGATGGACGATGTCTTCCGGGGCTTCGCCGACGTCGGGGTAACCGACCGTTCGCTGATCTGGAACTCGGATCTGATCGAGACGCTGGAGCTGGAGAACCTCCTTGGCAGCGCGGTGACCACCATCCATTCGGCGCGCAACCGCTTGGAGAGCCGCGGTGCCCACGCCCGGGAGGACTACTCGGAGCGTGATGACGAGAACTGGCTCAAGCACACGCTGGCGACGCTGCGCAGTGACGGTACGGTGGACATCGACTACCGCCCCGTCCATCTCCATACCCTGAGCGACGACGTGGAGGCGATCCCTCCCAAGGCCCGGGTGTACTAAAGACTCCAGGGAGACAGACATGGCAGAGTTCAGGCTTCCCGCCAACTCCCGCATCCGGAAGGGCTACACCTACCGTGCCCCCGACGCGGAAAAGAGCGAGAACATCCGGCGCATCCGGGTCTATCGTTACGACCCGGAGGGCGGCGCCACCCCGCGCATGGATACCTACGAGATCGACGCCGACAGCGCCGGACCGATGGTTCTCGATGCGCTGATCAAGATCAAGGACGAGGTCGATCCGACACTCACCTTCCGGCGTTCCTGCCGGGAGGGGATCTGCGGCTCCTGTGCGATGAACATCGACGGGACCAACACGCTCGCGTGTACCAAGGGCATGGATGAGATCAAGGGCGACGTGAAGGTCTACCCCCTGCCACACACGGACGTGATCAAGGACCTGGTCCCCGACCTGAATCACTTCTACGCCCAGTACGCCTCGCTGGAGCCGTGGATCAAGACCGAAACCCCGACACCGCCGGACAAGGAGCGCCTGCAGTCGAAGGAGGAGCGCGAGGCCCTCGATGGGCTCTACGAGTGCATCCTATGCGCCTGCTGCTCGACCTCCTGCCCGAGCTACTGGTGGAACGGCGATCGCTACCTGGGCCCGGCAGCGCTGCTTCAGGCTTATCGTTGGATTGCCGACAGCCGTGATGAGGGCACCGGGGAACGCCTCGACGACCTCGACGATTCCTTCAAGCTGTACCGGTGCCACACCATCATGAACTGCACGGCGACCTGCCCGAAGGGGCTGAATCCGGGCAAGGCGATCGGTGCCATCAAGCGGCTCATCGCCGAGCGTGAGACGTGACGCCGGTCGAGCACCATGCAGAGGCCGTGGCGGTGCGTAAGCGGTTGCGCTGGCGCTGCCGTCGCGGCACCAAGGAGCTGGACCTGCTCCTGGAGCGCTTCTTGGACGATCAATTCCTGCATCTCGATGCGCAGGACCAGGCGGCTTTCGAGCGGCTGCTCGGGCTTGAGGACCACTTCCTGCAGGACTGGCTGATCGCCGGGCAATCACCCACGGACGGGGAGCTGCACCGGGTTGTCGAACTTATCCGAACCACTGAGTTTCCGCCCGCGCGTTAGCAGCGCGTGGTTGCTTGTCCTAGCGGCGGCGGCCGTTGGGGGGCTGCTCGTGCTTGCCGAGCGGTCACCGCCAGTGGCGCTGTTCTTGCTCTGGGGCGGCGGACTGGTCGCGGCGCTGATCGCCGCCTGGCGCAGCCAGCGCCGTCTCCACTGGCTGCGCCGCTGTCATCTTCATCCCGACGGGCGGATCTTCCTACAGTCGCGGGACGGGCGCCGGTGCGGCGCCCGGGTGGTCAGCCGTTTCGCCCACCCATGGTTGGTCGCGCTCACCGTCCGGACCGTGGACGGGCGGCGCTACGATCTGTTCATTCCGCGCGGTCGGCTCGGTACTGAGCACCACCGGCGGCTGCGGGTCTGGGCCCGCTCGCGGCCCATTGATCCGCCGGCGGGCGTCATCGCTCGCGGAAAGAGCGCAAGTGGCCGAAAGGCCGGGGTTTTGGTGGGCGCAGGACGGTGGTGGAGCTCTGTTCATCGTCGCGCTCCGGAAAGTCCAGGGTGTAGTGTAGACCGCGGCTCTCCCGGCGCCGGCCGGCGCAGCGCACCGTGAGATTGGCTACCTCGATGAGGTTGCGCAGCTCGATCAGATCACCGCTGATGCGGAAGTTGCTGTAGTACTCGTGGACCTCGCGGGATAGCAGGTCGATGCGCCTTGCCGCGCGTTCGAGCCGGCGGTCGCTGCGGACGATCCCCACATAGTTCCACATCGCTCGGCGTAGCTCGGCCCAGTTGTGGCTGACCACGACCTGTTCGTCGGAGTCGGTAACCCGGCTCTCGTCCCAAGGCGGGAGTTCGGGTGCCGGGATCGGCTGCTGCGCCTTGGCCGCAATGTCGCGGGCGGCCTCCGCGCCGAAGACTAGGCACTCAAGCAGCGAGTTGCTCGCGAGGCGGTTGGCTCCGTGCAGCCCGCTGCAGGCTGTCTCGCCGACGGCGTAGAGCCCCGGGACGTCGGTGTGCCCGCGTCTGTCGGCGATCACCCCGCCACAGGTGTAGTGGGCGGCGGGCACCACGGGCAGTGGCTCGCGGCGCATGTCGATACCCAGCTCCTGGCAGCGCCTCAGGATGGTCGGGAAGTGCTCCTCGATGAGCGAGTCCGGCTGGTGGCTGATGTCCAGATAGAGGCAGTCTGCGCCGAGACGTTTCATCTCGTAGTCGATCGCCCTTGCCACTACGTCCCGGGGGGCGAGTTCGCCGCGGGGGTCGAAGCGTTGCATGAAGCGTTCGCCACTGGGTAGGAGCAGGTGCCCACCCTCGCCGCGTACCGCCTCACTGATCAGGAAGGAGCGCTCCTGCGGGTGGTACAGGCAGGTCGGGTGGAACTGGTTGAACTCCAGGTTACCCACCCGGCATCCGGCCCGCCAAGCCATGGCGATCCCGTCACCGGTGGCGGCGTAGGGGCTGGTCGAGTAGAGGTAGACCTTGCTGGCCCCGCCGCAGGCGAGCACCACATAGGGTGCGTTGAGCAACTCTACGCGACCGCTGGCCTGGTCGAAGACGTAGGCCCCATAGCAGCGGTCCTCTGGCTCGCCGAGCCGCGCCCCGGTGATCAGGTCCACCGCGTAGCGGCCCTCGAGCAGATCGATATTGTCCCGCTCGATTACGAGCCCGGATAGGCTCCTTGAGATCGCCGCCCCGGTGGCATCCTCGGCATGTACGACACGGCGGTGGCTGTGCCCGCCCTCCTGGTGGAGATGCAACCCGTCGGTGCCGGCCCCGGGTGTGATGCGCGAGAAGGGCACTTCCTGGTCGACGAGCCATTCAATCGCCGTGCGTGCGCGCTCGGCCACGAATCGCGTAATATCCGAATCGTTGAGGGCCGCTCCGGCTTCCAGGGTGTCGGCAACATGGGCATCCACTGAGTCGGCCGCATCCAGCGCTGCCGAGACTCCGCCCTGCGCGTAGGGGGTGGCTCCCTCGGTCAGGGTTCCCTTGGAGAGGACCGCCACGCGAAGCTCGCGGGGGAGCTGCAGGGCCACGGTCAGCCCGGCCAGTCCGCTACCGATCACCAGGACATCGTAAGCCGTTCTTGGTTCCGCCATTTGGTTGCGCTTTTGCCAGCCTATCGGATAGGCTGCAAAGCTTCGCACGCCGCGCCACCCGCGGCAAATCACCCACCCACGATTGTCAGATTCCCGGAGCCGTGCGCGAACTCACGCCCCAGCGGAGTGTCTACAGCAGCAAGTACCGGCGCACCGACACAGGAGGGCGCCGGTGGCGATGAGCTCCGAGGAGTCGGACCGTGAGCTCGTGGAGCGTGTCCAGGCCGGTGATAAGCAGGCCTTTGACCTCCTCGTGCTGCGCTATCAGCAGAAGCTGGTCAAGCTCATCTCGCGTTACGTGCGCGATCCGCAGGAGGCGATGGACGTGGCTCAGGAGGCCTTTATCAAGGCCTACCGGGCGATACCCGGATTCCGGGGGGAGAGCAGCTTCTATACCTGGCTCTACCGGATCGGGGTCAACACGGCCAAGAACCACCTGGTTGCGCAGGGGCGCCGGCCACCGGACTCCGATGTCGATGCGCAGGACGCGGAGCGTTTTGACATCGACACCATGCTCCGCGAGCAGGATACGCCGGAGGCCGAAGCCTATCGGGACGAAGTCGAGCGCACGGTGGTCGAGGCCATCGCCGAGCTGCCGGAGGAGTTGCGTACCGCGGTCACGCTGCGGGAACTCGAGGGTCTGAGCTATCAGGAGATCGCTCAGGTCATGGAGTGCCCGGTGGGGACGGTACGCTCGCGCATCTTCCGGGCCCGAGAGGCGATCGACAAGCGACTGCGGCCGCTGACCGGCGAAGAGACATAGGGCATGGTGGCTTTCGGGGGATAAGGGTATGTCGGAAGAAGAACATCGGGACCGACTCGCAGAGCAACTCTCCGCGCTGGTGGATGACGAGTTGCCACGCGAGCAACGGGCGTTCCTGATGCGGCGTCTGGACCATGACGCCGATGCCCGCCTGCAGGTGGCGCGCTACTATCTGATGCGTGATGCGCTGCAGCGCAACCTGCCGCCGCAGCCCAGTACCGATCTGGTCGAGCGGGTGCGCGCGGGGCTGGCCGATGAGCCAGTCCACCATGTTCAGCGCGGCGCGGCTCGGCAGCCCGCAGCGCGGGATTGGCGCCGTCCGGCGTTCGGCGGTCTGATCGCCGCTAGTGTGGCGGCGGTGACCGTGCTCTGGTGGCAGGGTGGGGCGCCACCCGATGCTGGCACCGGGCCGACGGCCGGCAGCGGCGAACCGGCGACCGAGGTGGCCTCGCCGGCAGGCGGTGAGCGATCCATAGGCGGCACCACGGTTCGTCCCGTCACCCTGGGCGACAGTGGCGGACTGCCCTGGCCGGATAGCGACCGGGGCACAGCGGGAACCACCCGCGAACAGTCCTTTGATCCGGTGCCAGACGCCATGCCGTCCCGTTTGCATCGCTTCATGATCGATCACGCCGAGCAGGCCGAGTCCGACTACCCCGGCAGCATGCTTCATCAGGTACGGGTTCCGCAGCATGGGGATCCCTGATCGGGGCTGGTTCCGCGGCGCGCTCCTCTGCGCCGGTTTGCTCTGGGCCGCGCACGGCCAGGTCGCGCTGGCCGATGACAGCGGCCAGCGCGCGGCCGATGATGGCCGCGAAGCGCTCAACCGCATGGTCGAGGCCCTCGATCAGCGCTCCTACGAAGGGATCTTCGTCTACGCCCGGGCCGGCGTCGTGGAGACCGTGCGCATCGTGCACCGCGCCGACGAGGCTGGTCGCCACCAGCGTCTGGAGATGCTCACCGGAGCCCACCGGGAGCTGGTGCGTACGCCCGAGGGTGCCCTGCTGGCTGGACCTGTCCCCGAGGGGGATCGACTGCGCGGCAGTGGCGTGGCGACCGCCTTGGGCGAAGGGTGGCCCAGGGCTGACAGCATCTCCGATGAACTCTATCGTATCCGCATCGGTGGGGAAGGGCGGGTCGCCGGACGCCCGGTCCAGGTGATCTCCATCGAGCCGTTGGATCAGCTGCGCTACGGTCATCGTCTCTGGGTCGATGAAGAGAGCGGGCTGCCGCTCCAGGCCCAACTGCTGGACGGGCGCCGGGTCATCGAGCGCCTGCTGTTTACCAGCTTCCGCCTCCGCGAGGACATCGGCACCGAGGAGTTGGCCCCCAGCGGCGAGGCGCAGCAGCGGGTTGAGCGCCGCCCGGCTACAAAGACCGCAGACGGCCCCGAACCGGATTGGGAAGTGATCGACGTGCCCGCGGGGTTCTCCCGGATTGCCCACGGCCGGATACCGTCGGAGGAGCAAGGGCAGGATCCCATCGAGCACTTGCTGTTCAGCGACGGCCTGGCCACTGTGTCCGTCTATATCGCCCCGGAGCCGGAAGGTGATGAGGGGCGGGCGCGGGCCGGGGCGCTGCATGCCCACGAACGCCCCGTCGATGGCTATCAAGTCACGGCGATCGGCGACGTACCAGCCAAGACCGTCGAGCGTTTCGCGACTCGGACGCAGCGACGCTAAGACATCTCGGGAACAGTGGACCGGGCCAGGCGCCCCCGGGCAACAGGGTGAGGATCGATGGGTATGGCGAAACGTGAGTCAGTGCGGATCGCACTGGCTGTCGGTTTGGGGCTGGGTATCAGTGTCCCGGCGGCTGCCCTCGAGCTGCCGGATCTCACCGAGCTCGTCCGCGATAACAGTGCGGCGGTGGTGAACATCAGTACCCGGCAGGAGGCGCCAGCACAGCCGACCCCGGAGGGAATGCCGCCCGAAGGCATTGAGCCCCAGCAGGGTCCGGCGCCGCCGGCCACCGGGGCGCGCCAGGTCTCGACGCCCCATGGTGACGAGCTGCATCTCCCCGATCCCGGTGAGCAGCCTGGCCCGGGTCCCTTCGGCGAGGATGGGCAATCACTCGGTTCGGGGTTTTTGATCAGCGAGGACGGAGTCATCCTGACCAATCACCACGTCGTCGCCCGGGCGGAGGAGGTCATCGTCCGACTCGCCGATGGTCGCGAGCACGACGCGGAGGTGATCGGCTCCGACGAGCGCACCGATTTGGCCGTCGTCGAGATTGAGACCGACGATGAGCTGCCCACCGTCTCGGTGGGCAGCGCCGATGCACTTGAGGTCGGGGAGTGGGTCCTGGCCATCGGCTCGCCGTTCGGATTCGAGCACTCCGTAACCGCCGGGATCGTTTCGGCCAAGGGCCGTTCGCTGCCGCACGGGAACTATGTGCCTTACATCCAGACTGATGTGGCTATCAACCCCGGGAACTCCGGGGGGCCGCTGTTCAACCTCGACGGTGAGGTTGTCGGGATCAATTCGCAGATCTATAGCCGTACCGGCGGCTTCATGGGGCTGTCATTCGCGATCCCCATCGAGCTGGCGATGGACGTCGCCGATCAGCTCCGTGAGACCGGGGAGGTGCAGCGCGGGTGGCTCGGGGTCCTGATCCAGGACCTGACGCGTGATCTGGCCGAGGGGTTCGGCCTTGAGCGCCCCCGTGGGGCCCTGGTCTCGGAGCTGCTCGATGACAGCCCCGCCGCTGAGGCCGGCCTTCAGAGCGGAGACGTCATTCTGGAGTTCGACGGCGAGGTGGTGGAGAATTCCGCCGCCTTGCCGCCCATGGTCGGGCGGACCAGTATCGGGCGCAGGGTCGAACTGCTGATCCTTCGTGATGGCGAGACCAAGACCGTGGAGGTCGAAGTGGCTGCCCTGCCGGGCGAGGACGAACTCGCCGCCTCGCCCGGGAAGCAGGACCCTGCGGACCGTAAGGGCGGTGCCGACCTGGGGCTGCGGGTGGAGCCCGTGGACGATGCCACCCGGCAGGAGTTGGAACTGGAGGATGAGGGCGGAGTGCTCATCACCGGCGTCGAAGAGGGGCCGGCCGCCGAGGCCGGGCTGCGGGTGGGCGACGTGCTGGTCAGTTTCGATCGGGAGCCTGTGCACACGGCGGAGGACCTCAGCGACGGCGTGGCTGCCGTGGAGCCCGGCAGTACCGTGCCGGTGCTGGTGATCCGTGACGGACACCCGAGTTTTCTGGCATTACAAATGCCCTGAGGCCTCGAAACGAGTAGAATGTGGGCGCCGCCCGCACGCGGGTGGCGCTTTTCTTTTTGGTTGGAACCGGCGACAAGGCAGGACCGAGCAACGCATGGAGAATATCCGCAACTTCTCGATCATCGCCCACATCGATCACGGCAAGAGCACGCTCTCGGATCGATTCATTCAGGTCGCCGGGACGCTGAGCGAGCGCGAGAGCCGCGACCAGGTCCTGGATTCCATGGACCTTGAGCGCGAACGAGGCATCACTATCAAGGCGCAGAGCGTGTCGCTGAAGTACCACGCGCGGGACGGGCAGGTCTACGAGCTGAACTTCATCGATACCCCGGGCCACGTGGACTTCTCCTACGAGGTATCTCGTTCGCTGGCCGCGTGCGAGGGAGCACTGCTGGTGGTCGATGCCTCCCAGGGGGTCGAGGCCCAGAGCGTCGCCAACTGCTATACGGCCCTCGAGCAGGACCTGGAGATCATCCCGGTGCTCAACAAGATCGACCTGCCGTCGGCGGAGCCTGAGGAGGTGCTCGAGCAGATCGAGGAAATCATTGGGCTGGACGGGGCCGAGGCGCTGATGGTCAGCGCCAAGACCGGTGAGGGGGTCGAGGATCTGCTCGAGGCCCTGGTCCAACGGGTGCCGCCGCCGAAGGGGCAGGCCGACGCGCCGCTCAAGGCCTTAATCATGGACTCCTGGTTCGATAACTACCTCGGCGTGGTGTGCCTGGCCCGGATCTTCGACGGCGAACTGCGCAAGGGGGACCGGATCCGCGTGATGGCCACGGACCGCGAATTTCAGGTGGATGATCTGGGCATCTTCACCCCTAAACGCACCCCGCAGGACCGGCTCGGTACCGGGCAGGTCGGCTATGTGGTCGCAGGCATCAAGGACATCGACGGTGCGCCGGTTGGTGCCACCCTCACGCGCGCTCAGGAGCCAGCCGCAACGCCGGTGCCCGGTTTCAAGCAGGTCCAGCCGCGTGTATTCGCCGGTCTCTTCCCCACCAGCTCCGACGACTTCGAGGCGCTGCGCACCGCCCTTGGCAAGCTACGGCTCAACGACGCCGCATTGAACTACGAGCCCGAAAACTCCCAGGCACTGGGCTTCGGTTTCCGCGTGGGGTTCCTTGGCATGCTCCACATGGAGATCATCCAGGAGAGGCTCGAGCGGGAGTACGATCTGGACCTGGTCACGACCGCACCGACCGTGGTCCACCACGTGATCACCCGCGACGGGCAGGAGCTGGAGATCGACAACCCGGCGAATCTGCCGCCGAACGCGGAGATCGAGGAGATCCAGGAGCCGATCATCGAGGCAAGCATCCTGGTGCCCCAGGAGTACGTCGGCAACGTCCTCGCCCTCTGCGAGGAGAAGCGGGGCGTCCAGAAAGAGATGCAGTACGTTGGCCAGCAGATCTCGCTAGTCTACGAGATGCCGCTCAGCGAGGTGGTCCTCGATTTCTTCGACCGCCTCAAGTCGGCGACGCGTGGTTTCGCTTCCTTCGATTACGAACTCAAGCGTTTTCAGGCCGACGATCTGGTCAAGCTCGATGTCCTGATCAACGGCGACCGCGTGGATGCGCTGTCGAATATCGTCCACCGGGATCACTCCTACCACCGCGGCCGGGCCCTGGTGGAGCGGCTCAAGGAGATCATCCCGAGGCAGATGTTCGAGGTGGCCATACAGGCGGCCATTGGCGGGCAGATCATTGCACGCAGCACCGTCAAGGCGATGCGCAAGAACGTCACCGCCAAGTGCTACGGCGGGGATGCGAGCCGCAAGCGCAAGCTCCTCGAGAAACAGAAGGAGGGCAAGAAGCGCATGAAGCAGGTCGGCAAGGTGGAGATCCCGCAGGATGCCTTCCTTGCCGTGCTGCGGGTCGATGACTCAAAGGATTAGTGGGCGCCCATGAACTTTGAAATCCTCCTTGTTGTGCTGACCCTGCTCACCGGCCTGGTGTGGGGCTGGGATCGGTGGCTGCGTCACCGCGAGAATATCGATCGTGACCGCGACCCGTGGTATATCGATCTGCCGCGCTCGCTTTTTCCGATCATCCTGATCGTGTTGCTGGTTCGCTCGTTCGTGGCCGAGCCGTTCCGCATCCCCTCCGGTTCGATGCTCCCCACGCTGCAGGCCGGCGATTTCATCCTGGTCAATAAGGCCTCCTACGGCATCCGTCTGCCCGTCCTGCGCAGCCGCCTGTTCGGGGATGGCGAGCCGGAGCGGGGCGAGGTGGCCGTGTTCCGCTATCCCGTTGACCCGGGCCAGGACTACATCAAGCGAGTCATCGGCCTGCCTGGGGACGAGATTCGGTATCAGGATCGGACGTTCTACGTTAACGGTGAGCGCCTGGAGCAGGAAGGGCAGGAGCGCTACGCCGGCCCAGGCGCTGACCCGGACCAACCCTCGGTCCTGCGCACGGAGCGGGTCTCCGGTCGCGAATACACCATCCTCCACCATCCGGCTTCCCAGTCGGCGGATTTCACGTACACGGTCCCCGAGGGTAAGTACTTCACTGTCGGGGATAACCGGGATCGCAGTGCCGACAGCCGGATGTGGGGCCCGGTGTCGGACGACTACCTGGCCGGGCGCGCGTTCCTGATCTGGATGAGTTGGGACAGCGAGGAGGGCGGGATCGCCTGGGATCGCATTGGCCAGCGGATCGAATAACCCATGTCCGATCTCGAACGCCTGCAACAGCGGCTCGATCACCGGTTCCGGGAACTTGACCGCCTCCAGGAGGCGGTCACGCACCGCAGTGCCGGCGGCCGCCACAATGAACGCCTGGAATTCCTGGGCGACTCGGTGCTGAACTTCGTCATCGCCCACGAGGTATTCCACCGGCGCCCGGGCGATAGCGAGGGTACGCTGTCGCGGTTGCGCGCGAGCCTGGTCAATCGCTCCAGCCTAGCGGCCATCGCGCGGGACATAGAACTGGGTGACCATCTTCGCCTGGGCGGCGGCGAACTCAAGAGCGGCGGCCACCGGCGTGACTCCATCCTGGCCGATGCCCTGGAGGCGGTGTTCGGCGCGGTCTACCTGGACGCGGGCTTCGAGACCGCGTCGCAAGTCATCATCGGCTTGTATCGTCCGCGACTGGAGAGCTTGCCGGAGCAGGCGGTGCTCAAGGACCCCAAGACTCGCCTGCAGGAGGTTCTGCAGTCGACGCGCCGTCCCCTGCCCGGCTACCAGGTGCTGGATGTCCGCGGACGAGCCCACCATCAGCGCTTTCAGGTCGAGTGCCGACTCAGCGACAGCGAGCAGAAAACGGTCGGTGAGGCCGGCAGCCGCAGGCAGGCCGAGCAGCGCGCCGCCGAGGCGATGCTCGTCGAGATCGGCGCCGAGTCGGCGGAAGGAGGAGGCTCCGGCCATGAGTAATGGATCAACCGAGGCGATTGCGACGCTCGAGCACAGCGGGCTGTGCGCACTGGTCGGTCGGCCCAATGTCGGTAAATCGACGCTGCTCAACGCCTTGCTCGGCGAGAAGGTGAGCATCGTCACGCGCAAGCCACAGACCACTCGGCACCGTATCCTGGGCGTTCTCAATCGCCCCGGATCCCAGACGGTGCTGGTCGATACGCCGGGCATGCACCAATCCGCCAAGCGTGCCCTGAATCGCCAGCTCAACCGGGCCGCCCACAGCGCGCTGGAAGATATCGATGTGGTCGTCTTCGTCGTCCGCGGAACAGAGTGGAAGGATGACGACCAGAGGGTCCTGGAACGCCTCACCGAGGTCGACGCCCCTGTCATTGCGGCGGTGAATCAGGTTGACCGGGTCCAGGACAAACGGCTGCTTTTACCACATCTGGAGTGGTTGGCCGCGCAACGGGAATTCGCGGCGCTGGTGCCGGTATCGGCTACCCGGAAAGAGAATCTCGATGCCCTCGAGCAGGAGATCATCCAGCAGCTTCCGGCGGGGCCACCCCTGTTCCCGGCCGACCAGATCACCGACCGGGACCTCGGCTTTCGCCTCGGTGAGTTAGTCCGCGAACAGCTCATGCTCAATCTCGGCGACGAACTTCCCTACACCACCACGGTGCAGATCGAGCAGCTCCATCGCGAGGAGGGTATGACCCGGCTATCGGCGGTCATCTGGGTCGAGACCGAGGGGCAGAAACCCATCGTGATCGGACGCGGGGGCGAACGACTCAAGAAAATCGGTCGCAGCGCCCGGTTGCAGATGGAGAATATGCTCGGCGAACGGGTCCACCTGGAGCTCTGGACCAAGGTCAAGGAGCAGTGGACGAACGATCGGCGGGCGCTCGACGAGCTCGGTTACACGGATTGAATGGATACCGCGCAGGGGCAGCCGGCCTGGGTGCTTCATCGGCGAGCCTTCCGCGAGAGCAGCACCCTGGTCGAACTGTTCAGCCGCGAGCACGGGCGTATCGGTGCAGTTGCCAACGGGGTGCGGCGACGGGGGTGGAGCGGGCAGCTTGAGCCTTTTATCCCGCTTCAGGTCGTCTGGAAAGGCCGCGGCGACCTCAAGACCCTGACCGAAGTCGAGCAAGCCGGACGCGGCTATGCGTTGCGTGGTGGGGCGCTGGCGTGTGGGTTTTACATGGCTGAGCTCCTGCTGGCGTTGACCCGGCGGGAGGACCCGCACCCGCTGACCTGGGAGCGTTACGCTATCGCCGTCGATTGTCTGGCTGGGGATGATGCGGAGCCCGCACTGCGGCGCTTCGAGCTCGCGCTCCTGGAGGAGAGCGGCTACGGCATGGAGCTGGAAACGGACGTCCTCGGCCGGCCGGTTGTGCCGCAGTCCGCCTACCGCTACACCCCGGAGCGGGGCGCTGAGCCTGCGGGCACGGGCGAGGGCGGCGTGGAGGTCCGGGGGGCTACACTGCTGGCACTGGCAGCCACGGAGGGGCAGGGTTTGTCGCAAGAACCGGTGCGCAGCGAGGCGCGGCGGCTGATGCGGGCGGTGCTCCATCGACATCTGGGTGGGCGCCGGTTGCGCAGTCGCGAGATGTTCCGATCGCTGCGCGGTTGATGGGACGGCTTTCTGGGAGACCTATGTCCACGGGGCAAATTCAACTCGGTGTCAATATCGATCATGTGGCTACGCTGCGTCAGGCGCGCGGCACACGCTACCCTGACATCCTTCACGCCGCGGCGGAGGCCGAGCGCGGAGGGGCGGATGCGATCACGGTCCACCTGCGCGAGGATCGCCGGCACATTCAGGACCGTGACGTGGAGGAGCTGCAGCGGCATACGCAGACCCGGGTCAACCTGGAAATGGCGGTTACCGACGAGATGATCGGGATCGCCTCGCGGCTGGGTCCGGCGGATTGCTGCCTGGTGCCGGAACGGCGCGCCGAGTTGACCACCGAGGGTGGCCTCGACGTTGCCGGGGATGTGCAGCGCCTGGAGCAGGCTTGCCGCAGCCTGGGCGAGGCCGGCATCCGGGTGTCGCTGTTCATCGACCCCGATCCGGCCCAGATCGATGCCGCGGCGACCGCCGGGGCCCCGGTGATCGAACTCCACACCGGTGCTTACGCCGATGCCCCGGATGCCGCTACGCAGGGCCGCGAACTCGAGCGCCTGCGGACGGCGGCGTTACGGGCCCGTGATGCCGGACTGCAGGTCAATGCCGGGCATGGTCTGCACTACCATAACGTGGAGCCGGTAGCGGCACTCCCGGCCATGGCCGAACTGAACATCGGCCATGCCATTGTCGCCCGCGCGGTCTTCGAGGGGCTGGCGCCGGCCGTGGCGGAGATGAAGCGGCTCATGCGGTCGGCGGCGGCATGATTGCCGGCATTGGTACGGACATTGTGGCCGTGGTGCGACTGGAGCGTGCACTGGAGCGCCACGGTGAGCGACTCGCCCGGCGTGTTCTGGCGCCGGGCGAACTGCAAGGCTTCCAAGAGTCCGGCGGTACCGCGGCGTTCCTGGCGCGCCGATTCGCTGCCAAGGAGGCTGCCTCCAAGGCCCTGGGCACCGGGCTGAGCGATGGGGTGACGCTGCGCGATCTTGAGGTGGTCCACGATGCCCGGGGCAAGCCCTCGCTGCGCTTCCACGGCGCCGCCGCCGAGCGGGCCGCAGCCCTGCGGGTGAATGAGGCAGCCCTGAGCCTCAGCGACGAGCGGGAGTACGCCGTTGCCTTCGTGGTCCTCGTAACCGGCTGATCGACAGGGAGAGAAACGATGAACGTGCTCGCCTTTGATATCGAGACCGTTCCCGACCTGGCCGGCGGCCGGGTCGTCTACGGTCTGGACGGCCTCGAGGACACGGATGTCTCCCGGGCCATGGCGGCGCGACGCCGCCAGGAGACTGGAAACGAGTTCCCGCGACTGCACCTGCACCGGGTGGTGGCCATTTCGCTGGCCGGTCTGGTCGAGGGCCGTTTTCGCGTCTGGTCACTGGGCACCCCGGAGGATGGCGAGCAGATACTCCTCGAACGCTTCTTCGAGGGACTCGATCGCTATGTGCCCAATCTGGTCTCCTGGAACGGCAATGGCTTCGATATCCCCGTGCTGCACCATCGCGCTCTGATCAATGGGGTCAGTGCGCCGCGTTACTGGGAGACGGGCGACAACGATCGAGCCTTCCGTTTCAACAACTACCTCAACCGCTATCATGATCGCCACCTCGATCTGATGGACGTCCTCTCCTCGTTCCAGATGCGGGGTGCCGCACCGCTGGACGAGGTGGCCACGCTCTGCGGTCTGCCCGGCAAGATGGGCATGACCGGCGGCGCGGTAGCCGATGCCGTCGCCCGGGGCGAGATCGAGGCGGTGCGCAACTACTGCGAGACCGACGTGCTCAATACCTATTTGCTATACCTGCGCTTCCAGTACTTCCGCGGCGCCCTGGACCGCGAAGACTACCAGCGCGAGACCGACCGGGTGGCTGCGGCGTTGGAA
Source organism: Halorhodospira halophila (assembly GCF_016653405.1). Taxonomy (NCBI): domain Bacteria; kingdom Pseudomonadati; phylum Pseudomonadota; class Gammaproteobacteria; order Chromatiales; family Ectothiorhodospiraceae; genus Halorhodospira; species Halorhodospira halophila. Next base: position 92,447 of record NZ_NHSN01000001.1, on the reverse strand, counting down.
GCCACCGATCGTCCCCACCTGAGCAGCTTCCTGGAGGCCTGGCGTGGGGCGTAAACGGCGTATGTCCCGCGAGCCGGTGGAGGCCCGTATCGAGGGCATGGCCCACGAGGGGCGCGGGATCACCCACGATGCCCAGGGGCGGCCGGTTTTCGTCGATTTCGCCCTGCCGGGCGAGCGGGTTCGCTACCGGTATACCAAGCTGCGCCGTCAACGGGCCGAGGCGACGGCGATCGAGATTCTCGAGCCGGCGGCCGAGCGGATCGCACCGCATTGTGACCATTTCGGCACCTGCGGCGGGTGCGCGCTGCAGCATCTTCCCCCGGAGGCGCAGATCGCCCACAAGGAACGGGTCCTGCTCGAGCAGCTACAGCGCATCGGTGGTGTCGAACCGGAGCAGCGTCTGGCACCGCTGACCGGGCCGGTCTGGGGGTACCGGCGCAAGGCGAGGCTAGCCGTCAAGCACGTGCCTAAGAAGGGTGGGGTGCTAGTCGGCTTCCGCGAGAAGCACAGCCCGCTCGTGGCGCCGGTGGACAGTTGTCCGGTGCTCGACCCGCGGGTGGGTGAGCGCATGCAGGACCTGGCCAGTCTGGTCGGCTCCCTGTCGATCCCGGACCGCATTCCCCAGATCGAGGTAGCCTGCGGGGACGCGCGCGCGGCGCTGGTGCTGCGCCACCTGGCGCCGCTCACAGACAGCGATCTGGATCGGCTGAGTGAGTTTGCCGCAGCCACCGGCCTGGCCATCCTCCGTCAGCCGGGGGATGAATCCACGGTGACGCCGGTGGCGCCGCAGTCGGCGCTGGACCTAAGCTACGCCCTGCCGCCCTACGATGTCGAAGTGGCGTTCTTACCCACGGACTTCACGCAGGTCAATGCCCCCATCAACGTGGCCATGGTCGAGCAGGCTCTGGAATGGCTGCAGCCGCGGCCGGGCAGACGCATCCTCGACCTGTTCTGCGGGGTGGGCAACTTCACGCTGCCGTTGGCGCGAGAAGGGGCCGCGGTGACCGGCATCGAGGGCGAGGCGGGACTGGTCCGCCGCGCCGAGGAGAATGCGGCCACCAACGGCCTGGACGCCTCCTTCGCCGTGGCCGATCTCGCCAGCGAGGAGGGCACCCGACAGGCGGCGGGACACTATGACGCCGTCCTGCTGGACCCGCCACGCTCTGGTGCCCAGGAGGTTCTTCCCGCGGTTGCCGGCACAGGCGCTAGCCGGGTGGTCTATTGCTCCTGTGGCCCCGCAACGTTGGCCCGCGATGCCGGGATCCTTGTCGCCGAGCACGGCTTCCGGCTGAAGGCGGCGGGTATTATGGACATGTTCCCGCACACCGCCCATGTCGAGAGCTTCGCGGTTTTCGACCGTGACTGAATCGAGGGAGTAAAGGAATGGCCCACCGTTTCGAGATCCTCGGTCGTGACCCCTGCCATGAGGGGTTCCTCCGTTTGGACCGGATCCGTCTGCGTCACGCCAGGTTTGAGGGCGGCATGACGCCCGAGTTGACGCGGGAGTGTCTGGTCCGTGGCTTGGCCGTTGGCGTCCTGCCTTATGATCCCGAGCGCGACGAGGTCATCCTGGTCGAGCAGTTCCGGGTCGGGGCCATCGACGACAATCGCGGCGCCTGGATCACCGAGACCATCGCCGGCATCGCGGAACCTGGGGAAGATCCGCGCACAGTGGCCATCCGCGAGGCGCGGGAAGAGGCCAACGTGGTCATTGAGGACCTGCGCCCGATTGCGGACTACCTGCCCAGCCCCGGCGGCAGCACGGAGCGGGTCGTGCTTTACTGTGCCCGCTGCGATACCAGTGAAGCCGGCGGTGTCCACGGGCTCGACGAGGAGCACGAGGATATCTGGACCCATGTGCTCCCGGCCGACGAGGCCATCGGACAGGTGGCAGAGGGCCATTATCGGGCCGCCATGCCGGTGATTGCGCTACAGTGGCTGGCTCTCAACCGCCGTCGTCTGCGCGAGGAGTGGACCGAGGGGGCCTGGTCGGACCATCTCTGGTCCGCTGAGGATCCCGACTAGCGCCCGGAGCAGCAACGTCACCGGGCCCACCCGGGGCCGGGCCGCAAGGGCCCGGCGCACCCGGCGCAGAGGCGGCGAGCGGCTACACTGCGCGGGCCTGGGCCGCGGCATTGCCCAGGTAGGTTCGCGGGGTTAGCCCGCGCAGCTGATCCTTGGCTTCCTCCGGTAGGTCGAGCCCCTCGATGAATGTGCGGACCGCGTGCTCATCGATCCGGCGACCACGCGTGAGTTTCTTGAGCTGCTCATACGGTTCCTCGGCCCCGTAGCGGCGCATCACCGTCTGGATCGCCTCGGCCAATACCTCCCAGGCAGCCTCTAGGTCGTCGTCGAGGCGGTGGGGGTTGGCCTCCAGCTTGCCGATACCTTTCTCAAGGGACTTCAGGGCAATGAGTGTGTGGGCGATGCCCAGGCTCACCGTGCGCAGGGCCGTGGAGTCACTCAGATCCCGCTGCCAACGGGATACGGGCAGTTTGCGAGCCAGGTGCTCAAGCAGCGCTGACGAGACCCCCAGGTTCCCTTCGGCATTCTCGAAATCGATCGGATTGACCTTGTGGGGCATGGTCGAGGAGCCGACCTCGCCGGCAACGACCCGCTGTCCGAAGTAGCCGAGCGAGATATACCCCCACACGTCGCGGCTGAGATCCAGCAATACGGTATTGACCCGGCTGATGGCATCGAACAACTCGGCGATCCAGTCGTGGGGCTCGATCTGCGTGGTATAAGGGTTCCACCCCAGCCCCAGACCCTCGACGTAGCGCTGCCCCAGGGCAGGCCAGTCCACCTCCGGGTACGCGATCAGGTGGGCGTTGAAGTTGCCCACGGCGCCGTTGATCTTGCCCAGCGGCTGGACATCCGCCAAGCGCTGCCGCTGCTCGCGCAGCCGATGCACCACGTTGGCGATCTCCTTGCCCAGCGTTGTGGGCGAGGCCGTCTGACCGTGCGTGCGCGAGAGCATGGGCTGCTCAGCCTGGGCATGGGCGAGCTCGCGCAGCTGCTCGATGGTGGCGTCCAGCGCCGGCAGCAGGACCTCGTCGCGGACACCACGGAGCATGCACGCCCAGGCCAAGTTGTTGATGTCCTCGGAGGTGCAGGCGAAGTGCACAAACTCGGCGCGCTGCGCGAGCTCTTCGTGCGCGGTGAGCCGCTCCTTGAGATAGTACTCGACGGCCTTGACGTCGTGGTTGGTGGTCGCCTCGATCGCCTTGATTCGCCGCGCCTGCTCGGTGTCGAAACCGGCCAGCAGCTCCTCCAGGAAGGTGGTGGCATCGGCCGACAGCGGCGGGACTTCGGCGATTCCCGGCTCGTTAGCCAGGGCCTGCAGCCAGCGGACCTCGACCACCACTCGGTGACGAATCAAGCCGTACTCGCTGAGCAACGGCCGCAGGCTGTCGGTCTTGTCGGCGTAGCGCCCATCGATCGGCGCGAGTGCGGTCAGGGTATCCAGCTCCACGGGTAAGGGTCTCCGCTGCCAATTCCGGCCGCGTATTCTACAATGCCTGTTCGCCTTTTTGTGGGCCTGATCGCCCCTCGCTATTGAGCAGGAGAGAGAGCCAATCTATGACTCAAGACGGTTACCGGATCGAACGCGACAGCATGGGTGAACTCCAGGTCCCGTCGGACGCCCTGTACGGCGCGCAGACGCAGCGTGCGGTGCAGAACTTCCCGATCAGCGGGCAGCCCATGCCGCGGCCCTTCATCCAGGCGCTGGGGCTGATCAAGGCGGCCTGCGCGCGAGCCAACCGCGACCTCTCCGGCCTCGATCCGACCGTCGCCGAAGCCATTGCGGAGGCGGCCGAGGCCGTCGCAAGGGGCGAGTACGACGACCATTTCCCCATCGACGTCTTCCAGACCGGCTCGGGCACCTCGAGCAACATGAACGCCAACGAGGTCATCGCCCGGCTGGCCAGTGACCGGGCGGGCTGCCCCGTCCACCCCAACGATCACGTCAACATGGGGCAGAGTTCCAACGACGTCATCCCGACGGCAATCCACGTCAGCGCCGCCCTCGAGGTTCACGATCGGCTGCTGCCGGCACTGCGCCGACTGGCGGACACCATCGAGCAGCGCGCCACCGAGTTTGAGGATGTCACCACCACCGGTCGGACTCACCTGATGGATGCCATGCCGGTGACCCTGGGGCAGGAGCTCTCGGGCTGGGCCGCGCAGATCCGCAACGGGGTCAGCCGCATCGAGGCTGGCCTGCCGAGGCTGCACGCCCTGGCCCAGGGGGGCACCGCCGTGGGCACCGGCATCAACGCCCCGGCAGAGCTGGGTGAGCAGGTCTGTCGGCGGCTTGCCGAAGCCAGCGGCGTACCCTTCGCCCCGGCGCCGAACCGCTTCGAGGCCCTGTCGAGCCAGGATGCCGCGGTGGAGCTATCCGGACAATTGCGCACCGTGGCGGTCTCTTTGATGAAGATCGCCAATGACCTGCGCTGGATGAACAGCGGCCCGTTGGCGGGGCTGGGCGAAATCAGCCTCCCGGCCCTGCAGCCCGGATCGAGCATCATGCCCGGCAAGGTCAATCCGGTCATCCCGGAGTCGGTGGCTATGGTCGCGGCACAGGTCATGGGTAACGACACCACCGTCTCGGTGGCGGGCCAGTCCGGGAACTTCCAGCTTAATGTCATGCTGCCCGTGATCGGCTACAACGTGCTGCAGAGCATCGATCTTCTCGCCAACGCGTCGACGGTCCTCGGGCAGGACGCCATTGCCGGGTTTACCGTTAACGAGGACAACCTGCGCGCCGCTCTGGACCGCAACCCGATTCTTGTGACGGCCCTGAACGCCGTGATCGGTTACGAGAAGGGCGCCGAGATCGCCAAGCAGGCGTATCGGGAGGGGCGGCCGGTGATCGAGGTGGCCCGCGAGATGACCGACCTCTCGGAGGCAGAGTTGCAGCGCCTGCTGGACCCTCGGGAGCTGGCACGCGGCGGCATCCCGGGCCAGGGACAGTAACCGCCCGGCCGGGATGCCCGGCGCCTGGATCGGTCTACCCCCGGACCCGGTCCAGGCGCATCAGTTGCTGTTCCTCGCCCGGGGCGGTACCGGGGTCGAGGTAGATCCAGCGCAACAGGAAGTCGGCCGGGCGCTCAAGGCCTGCACCTTCGATGATGGTCTCGAACGCACCTGGCTTGCCGCCGATGATCCGGTGGCGGACGGTTTTGAAGAGTGTATCGAGGCTCCCGTCCGAGACCAGAGTATGTGCTACTTGAGGACCGGCGACCGAATACACCCGGGCATACCCAAGTGCGCCGAGCGTCTCGCGCACCTGCTGACCCGTCACTCGCCCGCCGGGGAACCGGGCCGCCACCTCGGCTCCCACCTCACGATGACACTGCAGCCGTTCCGCTGCTGTATCTTCCGGGACGAACAGCCAGATCCGTCGCCCCTGCTCGCGCAGCAGGGACGGGATCCGAAAATCCGCTGAACCGGAAACAACCGCCACATCCGGTTGCAGCTGCATCCCGTGATCCCGCCGCCACTGCTGCAGGTCGTTGAATGCCGGGCCCACCGGAAGGATATCCTGGGCAAAGCCCCCCTCGAGTTCCCGCAGGTAACGCCCGCTGGTGATCAGGCAGTCCGCTCGCGCGGCGAGCTCCTGGAAGAGTCGCCAGTCACGGGCATTAGCCACCGTATCTGGCACGCGGCAACCGGGGCCGACATCAAGGCTGATGCGCCCGTCCAGGCTGGTGACAAAGTTGGCGTAGACCCATGGCGTATTGCCGCTCCCCTCCGGGAGAGGGGTGTCGAGGTAGAGGCCTTCGAGGTCGACGGAACCTGTTGATTCCAAAGGATACAATCGCTGAAGCCGGGGATGTAGGGTAGGGTCCATGCAGGTGACGGCCTGATCAGTTTGGGTTGCCCGAATGTAACACGCTCTACAGAATAGCCGAGTATCCCGAGCGGTTTCGAGGTGGGTGGATGATTCGCATTGTTCTGGCAGACGATCACCGCCTGGTCCGGCAGGCCATCGAGGGAATGCTCCGGGATATCCCGGACCTCCAGATCGTTGAGCAGGTACAGAACGGCGAGCAGGCCCTGTCTGCAGTGCGCGAGCATGAGCCCGATGTGGTTCTCATGGATCTTCAGATGCCAGGCATGGGGGGGATCGAGGCCACACGGCGCTTGTCCCGTAGCCACCCGAAGGTCGGCGTGATCGCGGTCACCATTTATGACTCGGGGCCCTATCCGGCCCACGCGCTGCGGGCGGGCGCCAGGGGATATGTGCACAAGGGGGCGGACCGGGAAGAGTTGATCGAGGCTATCCGCTCGGTCTACCTCGGACGCCGTTATATCTGTTCGGAGGTCGCCCGGCACGTGGCCCTGGTCAGCCTGGACGGCACCGGCGAGAGCCCGTTCGATGGTCTGACTTCCCGCGAGTTCGAGGTGCTGATGCGCATCCTCAACGGACAGCGGGGGACCAGCATCGCCAAGGAGCTGTGCCTGAGCCCCAAGACCGTGAGCACCTACCGCGGTCGTCTCTACGAACGGCTGGGCGTGCGTAACGATGCCCAGTTGACGCGGGTTGCCCTCGACTACGGTCTGCTTGACTCCAAGCCCCCCGAGTCCTGAGCGTTTCCTCGCCTGCGGGTGGCGGTCGGGGGTGTCACGGGCCGCGGCTGTTGCCCGCGCGCCTGGTGCCGGCGCGGCCGCCATGACTCCGACTGTGTTCCGCTCCGGTGGACAGTGGCTGAAGGAGCGGGTACAACACCCGGACTCTCCAGAACCGGGTTTCCGGGGGGCGACGGCAGGCGGTCAGACCGGCTCAACAGCAGGGCAGGGCATGGAACGGGATGAGCAAGGGTTCGGCAGAGCAGATCTCCGGGCGTGAGGCGTTGCGCGAGCGGGTCCGCAGCCTGCCGGAGCGGCCGGGCGTTTACCGCATGCTCAGCGCCGAAGGCACCATCATTTACGTCGGTAAGGCCCGCAATCTGCGTCGGCGCGTCTCCAGCTACTTTACGCCGTCCCGCAAGACGCCCAAGACGGAGCGGCTCGTCCAGCTCATTGCCGATATCCAGATCACGGTGACGCACACCGAGGCCGAGGCGCTGATCCTGGAGAACAACCTGATCAAAGAGCACCGGCCGCGCTATAACGTCCTGCTGCGGGACGACAAGTCGTACCCGTATATCTACCTCTCCAGTCATCAACAGTTTCCGCGGCTAGGCTACCACCGGGGCGGCCGGAAGGGGGCGGGCCGATTCTTCGGGCCTTACCCGAACTCCACGGCCGTGCGCGAGACGCTCGGTCATCTGCAGAAGGTCTTCCCCATACGGCAGTGCCGGGACACGTTCTTCCGGAACCGCTCGCGCCCCTGCCTGCAATACCAGATCCGACGCTGCACGGCGCCCTGTGTCGGGTACATCAGCGAGGAAGACTATCGCCGCGAGGTGCGGGACGTGGAGCTCTTCCTGGAAGGGCGCTCCGGCGAGGTCATTGCCGAGCTGGTCGAGCGCATGGAGGAGGCCGCGGAGAACCTGGCGTTCGAGCAGGCGGCGCGCCTGCGTGACCGCATTGCCAATCTCCGGCACATCCAGCAGCGGCAGTACGTCGCGCAGGACCGGGACGACGACATGGATGTGGTTGCCTGCGTGGCAGAGGGGGATACGGCCTGCGTTCAGGTTTTTTTCATTCGCGGCGGCAACAGCCTGGGCAACCAGTCGTACTTCCCCAACGTGCCGGGAGGCAGTCGCGAGACCGATATCCTGGCAAGCTTTCTGGCTCAGCACTACATCGGCCGTGCCGCCCCCCCAGAGGTCGTGATCAATCGCCCGGTCCGCGAGCAACGCCTGCTCGAAGAGACCCTGCGCACCCCCTCTGGCGGCGCGGTGGCGATCCGCCATCGTGTGCGCGGCGACCGTCGCCGCTGGGTCGAGATGGCCGAGGAGAATGCCCGCTACGCCCTGTCGGCACGCAGTGCCTCCACGTCCAGCCAACGCAAGCGCTACAGCGCGCTTGCCGAGATCATCGACAGCGACATGCCGCCGGAGCGGATCGAGTGCTTCGACATCTCCCACACCGGCGGCGAGGCAACCGTGGCCTCCTGCGTGGTCTTCAATCAGGAGGGGCCGGTCAAGAGCGACTATCGTCGCTTCAACATCCGCGATGTAACGGCCGGCGACGACTATGCGGCCATGCACCAGGCGCTGACGCGGCGCTACCGGCGCGTGCAGAGCGGCGAGGCACCGCTGCCCGACCTCTTGCTAATCGATGGAGGAAAGGGGCAAGTTGCACAGGCACGGGAAGTCCTCGACCAACTGGGTATCGACGGCGTCGCCCTGATGGGGATCGCCAAGGGGCCGGAGCGTCGCCCCGGTGAGGAGACCCTGCTGCTCGATGACGGGGAGCGGGAACTCGAGTTGCCGGCGGATTCGCCGGCGCTTCACCTGTTGCAGCAAGTGCGTGACGAAGCCCACCGCTTTGCGGTCAGTGGTCATCGCCAGCGCCGCGGCAAGGCACGACGGGAGTCGATCCTGGAAGAGATCCCAGGACTGGGGCCGAAACGCCGCCAGAGCCTGCTGAAACACTTCGGGGGGATGCAGGGAATCCGCCAGGCGGGCGTCGAGGACCTGGCCTGCGTGCCCGGCATCAACCGCTCGCTCGCTCAACGGATCTACGACACGTTCCACGGCTAGGACACCATCATGACGCTGACTCTGCCCACCGCGCTCACACTGTTCCGCATCGTGCTGATCCCGGTCTTCGGGCTCTGCTTCCTCCTGCCTCCGCCGTGGACCAACCTGCTCACCGTGGCCGTGTTCGCCTTAGCGGCGATCACCGACTGGCTTGATGGGTACCTGGCCCGCCGACTCAACCAGTCGTCGGATTTTGGCGCGTTCCTGGACCCGGTGGCGGACAAGCTTATGGTGGCCGTAGCGCTGGTTGCCCTCGTGGCGGTCTACCCCGGACTCTGGATGGCGATCCCGGCGGCGGTGATCATTGGTCGCGAAATCGCGGTCTCGGCATTGCGCGAGTGGATGGCGGAGATCGGCAAGCGGGCTAGTGTAGCGGTGAACCAGATGGGCAAGCTGAAGACGGCCGCGCAGATGGCGGCCATCCTCATGCTGCTCTATCGCGAACCCATCCTTGGGATACCGATTCCCGAGATCGGATTCATTCTGGTCTGGATGGCGGCACTTCTGACCCTCTACTCCGCCTACGTCTACATGCGAGCGGCGATGGAGGTCCTAGACTGACACGTGGATGGGACGGGCAGGGCGCGGGCGACTAGGCCGCCTTCGGCCGCCGGCACCCCGCCGCCGGTTTGAGCCGGCCCTTCGAGGGGGCATCGTTTGGTGCCGACAGCCATCGAGTTGCGGGATCGGGGTAGAGGCCGCGTAGGCCGCGTAGGCCGCGTAGGCGCGGCAAGGCGCCCGGCATGGTGCCCAGGGCCGGACTCGAACCGGCACGGCATAAGCCTGGCGATTTTAAGTCGCCTGCGTCTACCAGTTCCGCCACCTGGGCAGGCGGGGGATCGACTTCGCCATGACATTTGGAGGGGGCGATAGCCGATGGGGAAAGGTGGTGGAGGCTAGGGCGGGAATCGAACCCACGTACACGGCTTTGCAGGCCGCTGCATCACCACTCTGCCACCTAGCCAGCGCGTCGCATGATAGCGATACAGTGCTCCGAGGGCAAGGGGGCTACTCCAGGTCGAAGCCGACGAGCACGGCGATTTCGGCCTGATCAGGCAGATCCTCCCGCTGCTCGATCAGCTGATTGCCCGGGAGGGCGCGGGCGATCTCCCGAGCCCGTTCGGCATGCCCCGGCCGATAGAGGATCTTTGTGCGGTCCCGGCGGGCCACGTCGTCCTCCTCACGGGCTTCCGCAACCGATAGCTCAAGGGTCTCCAGGGTATCGACGACCAGGGCTGTCAGTTCCGGTATACCGGAGTGGTTCAGCACGACAACGCCTCCGGTCGCCTCGGGTTCGGGAACCTCGGGACGCGTCAGCAGCCGGCGCTCAATATCCCCCACCCGCCGATCCAGGCGCTCGATCGCTGTCTCGTTGGCGGCAATACGCTCGCGGAGGCTATCCAGATCGCGATCCGGCGGGCGATGCCGGTACGTCCACGTAGCGAAGATCGCCCGCTCGGGCTCAGCGTTGCGCTGCACGGTATCGAACTGAGCCAGGAACTGGAGCTCGGAGTTGCCCGTGATGCGAAACCGAATGCCCGGACGGAAGGACAGGCTCTGCTGATCCCGAGTCGTCGATCCCAGCCCCTGGGTGCCGCGGATCCCGAGATAGGGCTCGGCATCGATGTCGGTATCCAGACCCACACCGGCCTCGGCGGTTAGCCGATTCGCCAGCCGATAGTCGAGGTCGCCGCTGCCGGGATCTTGGCGGTGGTCGTGGCGCTCGAGAGCGCCGCGGAGGTAGAAGGCTCCGGGGACCAGCCAGTCCTCGCCCCGGAAATCGGCACTGACCCCGTAGTTGTGCGATCCGCTCCCAACTCGCTCCCCGGAGTCTGCCGGGTCGAAGGTGGTGTAGCCCCGCAGCACCGCCCGGCGACGCCCGTCGTCGTGGATCCGGAAGGAGAAGTCGGTACGGAACGAGCTGCGCAGAGCGTACTCGTCCTCTTCAAGGTCGTGCCGGTAGGGAACCGTGATCGCGACGTCGAAAGGCCCCGGAAGACCGGCGCGCAGCGTGGGCAGGATATCCATGGTCGTGCCCTGGCCCGCGCCGAAATAGCTGAATCCCAGGGTCCCGCGTGCATCGACTTGCCCGGGGTCCAGAACTTGCGTATCGGGGAGGGTCGGCCCGGCCACGGCGCTTGCCGCCGTGGCCAGGGCCGATGCGGCCACGCCCCCTCGCCAGAGCCTCCTACAGCACGCGGCTATAGCGCTTGCCCTCATTGGCTTCGCGCTCCAGGTAGGCATCGAAGGCCATGGCGACGTGGCGGAGCATTAACCGCCCTCTTGGAAGTACCTGAAGGTGGCGGTCGTCCATCTCCATCAGCCCGTCTTCAACCAGCGGCTGCAGCCGTTCCAGGGCATCGGCGAAGTACTCGTTGAAGTTGATGCCGTGCCGCGCCTCAATGTCCGCGTAATCGAGACGGGAGTGGCACATGACCTCGATGATCACCTCCCGGCGTAGCAGATCATCCTCGTTCAGCTCGTAGCCGCGGAAGACCGCCAGGTCGCCGTTGGCGATGCGCTGCTGGTACTCCTCGGGATCCCGCAGGTTCTGGCTGTAGGTGTTGCCGATCTTGCCGATGGAAGTGGACCCCAGGGCGATCAGGTCGCACTCGGCACGTGTGGAGTACCCCTGGAAGTTACGGTGCAGGGTGCCTTTCTTCTGCGCCACGGCCAGTTCGTCATCGGGCAGGGCGAAGTGATCCATGCCGATAAAGACGTAACCGGCCTCGGTGAGTTTCTCGATGGTGCGCCCAAAGATGGTCAGCTTGTCCTCGGGACCGGGCAGCTCGTCCTCGTTGATCTGCCGCTGGATCTTGAACAGGTGCGGCAGGTGGGCGTAGTTGTAGATCGCCAAGCGCTCAGGGCGCAGTTCAATGACCTCGTCCAGGGTCTCCTCGAAGGATTCCACCGTTTGCTTGGGGAGGCCGTAGATGAGATCGACGTTGGTCGAGCGGAACCCGTGTCGCCGGCCTTCCTCGATGATCGAACGGCAGAGTTCGGCACTCTGTACGCGGTTGACCGCTGCCTGCACGTCCTCGTTGAAGTCCTGAACGCCTACGCTCATGCGGTTGAAACCGAGCTCGGCGAGGCGACCGATATCCTCGAGCTGCACGTCGCGCGGGTCGATCTCGATGGAGAACTCCCGGTGATCGGTGTCGTCGAGGGTGAACTGCTCGCGCAGCTTCTCGACCAGGCGGCCCAGATCGTCGACCGTGAGGTAGTTGGGGGTGCCGCCTCCCAGGTGCAGTTGCTCAACGCGTCGGTGGTCTCCGAAAAGTTGTGCCTGGAGCTCGATCTCCCTGAACACGTGCTCCAGGTACTCCTGGGCACGGCCGTAATTCGCCGTCACGATCTTGTTGCACGCGCAATAGAAGCAAACATTGCGGCAGAACGGCACGTGCACATAGACCGACAGGGGGTTGGGGTGATCCGCCTCGTTGGTGGCCCGGGCTGCCGCGGCGTAAGCCTGGGCGTCAAACCCTTCATGGAATTGGGGCGCCGTCGGGTACGACGTATAGCGCGGTCCGCTTACATCGTAGCGGCGCAGCAAATCGCGATCGAAGTCAAGCCGTTGTTCCATAAGAGACCTTTACGCCCTAATCGCTTGGAGGCCAGCGGCGCCGGGGTGCCGGCACCGCCCCGTTCAGCCGTCGAAACGGCGTAGTGCCAGCGTTGCGTTCGTACCACCGAAGCCGAAGCTGTTGGTGAGCACGGTAGTCAGCTTAACCCCCTCGCGCGTCTCGGTGACGATGGGCACGTCACCTGCCTCGGGGTCGAGCTGCTCGATGTTGATCGAGGGCGAGATAAACCCTTGCTCCATCATCAGGAGCGAGTAGATGACTTCCTGGACCCCGGTGGCGCCCAAGGAGTGGCCGGTCAGCGACTTAGTCGACGACATCGGCGGCATGCTGTCCCCGAAGACCTCCCGCGTGGCCTCGAGCTCGGTGATATCGCCGGCCGGGGTGCTGGTGCCGTGGGTATTGATGTAGTCGACCGGCCCTTCGACGTCTTCGAGGGCCTGGCGCATGCAGCGCGCCGCCCCCTCTCCGGACGGGGCGACCATGTCGTAACCATCGGAGGTCGCTCCGAAGCCAACCAACTCGGCGAGGATCGGAGCGCCACGCGCCTGGGCATGCTCAAGCGACTCGACCACGACCATACCGCCCCCGCCGGCAATCACGAAGCCGTCGCGGCTGGCATCGTAAGGGCGGGATGCCTGCTCGGGGGTGTCGTTGTACTTGGTCGACAACGCGCCCATGCCGTCGAATAACTGGGTCAGCGACCAGTGCTCCTCTTCACCGCCCCCGGCGAAGATCAGGTCCTGTTTGCCCAACTGAATCTGCTCCATGGCCGCCCCGATGCAGTGAGCACTGGTCGCACAGGCAGAAGTGATGGAGTAATTGAGGCCCTTGATCCGGAACGGTGTCGCCAGGCAGGCCGAGACGGTGCTCCCCATGGTGCGCGTGACGCCGTAAGGGCCGATCTTCCGGACCCCACGGCTGCGCAAGGTCTCGGTGGCGCTGACGATATTCGCTGTCGACGCGCCGCCTGAACCGGCGATCAGGCCAACACGCGGGCTCGAGATGGAATCGTAGTCCAGGGCCGCATCGGCGATCGCCTGGTCCATGGCGATGTAGCTGTAGGCGGCGGCATCGCCCATGAAACGCAGGGATTTGCGGGGGATGTGATCTTGGAGATCGATGTCGCAGCTGCCGGCGACGAGGCTGCGCAGGCCGACCTCCTCGTATTCGGGCTGGTAACGAATCCCGGACCTGCCGGCCCGCAAAGACGCCGTGACTTCATCGCGGCTGTTGCCGATGCACGACACGATGCCCAGACCGGTAATTACCACTCGACGCACGATATTCCTCCTGTCACTCCTGGCGTCCGCGCCTGATCCTATGCCCCGTTCAGCTCGCCGGTGTTCTGGAAGAGCCCGACTTTCAGATCAGTAGCTTCGTAGATCGTCTCGCCGTCGACAGACACGCTGCCATCGGCGATCCCCATGACCAGCCGGCGGTTGATCACGCGCTTCAGCGCCACATTGTACGTAACCAGCCGATTGTCCGGGAGTATCTGTCCGGTAAATTTCACCTCGCCGCAACCCAGCGCGCGACCGGCCCCGTTGCCTCCGATCCAGCCGAGGTAGAAGCCGACCATCTGCCAGAGTGCATCGAGACCCAGACAGCCGGGCATCACCGGATCGCCCGGGAAGTGGCAGCGGAAAAACCAGAGTTCCGGATGGATGTCCAGCTCAGCGACCACCTCACCCTTGCCGTACGTCCCGCCGTCATCATTGATCCGGGTGATGCGGTCGAACATGAGCATGTTCGGGCTCGGGAGCTGGGGGTTCCCCGGGCCGAAGAGCCGGCCATGACCGCTGAGCAGGAGTTCGTCTCGGTTGTAGCTGTGTTGCTTGACCATGCGACCTTCTTGGAGAGTTCAGCGTCGAAAGAGAGGGCGGTTTTGCGCCGGTGCGGCCGCTATCGTACACACTCCCGTCTGAACTAGCCACGCACCCGCTGCCGCACTCGGGCAAAAAAAACCCGGCCCTGCGTGGGGGCCGGGGTGGTTCGGCGCGCGGCTAGGGGCCGAGCGTTCAGCCGCCTTCGCGCTCATGGATCTTGGACGAGACCTCGTCGCGCAGTTCCGGATCCATGTCCATGGCATTGGCGATCTCAGAGTACTCGGGAACGCTCAGGCCGTTGTCCTCGATCGCCGCCACCATCTCATCGTTGGCCTGCTCCTGCAGCTCACGAGCGTCCTCGGCGCCATCGGTGCCTTCGATCTCGGAGGTGTACTGCTCTTGGATGTCGATGATGTCCAGATAAGCGTCAACAAAGCGCTCGATCTGGTCGCTGCTGAAGGTGGCCTGGTCAGGCTCCGGCTGGGCCATGCCCGGGTCCTGCTGCTGCATGCCGGGGTCCTGTTGCTCCATGCCCGGCTCCTGCTGCTGCATGCCGGGGTCCTGTTGCCCCATCCCCGGATCCTGCTGCTGCATACCGGGATCCTGCTGCCCCATGCCCGGATCCTGCTGGGCCTGGGCGCTCACGCTGAACACCAGCGCCAGGGCAGCTGCCGTGGCAGGGAGCTTGATCCACTGTTGGTTCTTCATGCTGAGGACTCCTCTTGCACCATTACCGAATGTACATGCCGCCGCGACACAGCCGGTCTGCCGTCCGGTCCCGGCGCGCTGCCTGGTGCGACATCACCAGGCCCGCTCAGGTTCCCGCCCGGCCATCGGTGCCAGCCTCAGGAGACGACGCAACGGCCGGGCTTCGGGTAGAATCGTACGGTTTCATGATGCGCGGATTCACCCCCGTTCAGGAGACCCGATGCAAGACGTGGCCACCGAGGCAGCGAAGCGACGCACCTTCGCCATCATCTCGCACCCCGACGCCGGCAAGACCACACTGACCGAGAAATTGCTCTATTACGGGGGCGCCATCCAGATGGCGGGCTCCGTGAAGGGCCGCAAATCCAAGCTTCACGCGACCTCCGACTGGATGGCGATGGAGCAGGAGCGGGGGATATCCGTAACCTCCTCGGTCATGCAGTTCCCCTATCGCGAGCGCATTCTGAACCTGCTCGACACACCGGGGCACGGAGACTTCTCCGAAGACACCTATCGCACCCTGACCGCGGTCGACTCGGCCCTGATGGTCATCGATATCGCCAAGGGCGTCGAGGAGCGCACCGTGCAGCTGATGGACGTCTGCCGGATGCGGGATACGCCCATTACGACGTTCATCAACAAGCTCGACCGCGAAGGCCGTGACCCGGTCGAGGTTCTCGACGAGGTGGAGTCGGTCCTGCGCATCCGCTGCGCGCCGGTGACCTGGCCGCTGGGGATGGGCCGGGGCTTTCGCGGTGTCTACCACCTCAACCTGGACCAGGTGCGACTGTTCGCCGATGGCGAGGTCATCCAGGGGCTGGACAACCCGCGCCTTGACGAGCTCTTCCCGGGAGAGGTGGACGAGTGGCGCGAGCAGATCGAGCTGGTCCGCGAGGCCAGCGATTCCTTCGATCCTGAGGCTTACCTCGCCGGGCGCCTGACGCCGGTCTATTTCGGTTCGGCGGTTAACGACTTCGGCATCCGCGAGCTGCTGGACGACTTTGTTGAGCATGCCCCGGCGCCGCGCAGCCGCGATGCCGGCCGCGAGGTCCACGCCGACGAGGGGCGTTTCACCGGATTCGTCTTCAAGATCCAGGCGAATATGGACCCGCAGCACCGTGATCGCATTGCATTCCTGCGCGTCTGTTCAGGTCGTTTCGAGCCCGGCATGAAGCTCTACCAGGTACGCACCGGCAAGAGCATGAAGATCCCCCGCGCCACCACCTTCATGGCCAGTGACCGCTCCCATGCCGAGACGGCGGCTCCCGGGGATATCATCGGTATCCACAACCACGGCACCATCATCATCGGCGATGCCTTCACCGAGGGCGAGCCGCTGCATTTTACGGGGATCCCCGACTTTGCACCGGAGCTCTTCCGTCGCGTCGTTCTTCGGGATCCGATGCGAATGAAGGCCTTACAAAAAGGACTTGAACAACTGTGTGAAGAGGGGGCAACCCAGCTATTCCGCCCGCTACTCGGCAGTGACTGGATCGTCGGTGCTGTCGGCACCCTGCAGTTCGACGTGGCTGCGTACCGCCTGCGCAAGGAGTATGGCGTCGAGTGCACCTTCGAGGGCGTCCAGGTCTACACCGCACGCTGGGTGACCGGCGACGATCCCAAGATGCTCGAACGCTTCCGGGAGCGCAACGAGTCCGCGCTGGCCTGGGACGGCACCGGGGCGCTGGCGTATCTCGCCCCGACCCGGGCCAACCTCGAGCTGACCCAGGAGCGCTGGCCGGACCTGGGCTTCCACGCAACGCGGGACCGCTAGGCGGCGATCAGCCGCTCGATGATGCGTGCACCGGCCAGATAGGTGCCGATGGCCGAGCCCAGTGAGGCAAAGAAGAATACAAGCAGGGTGCGGGCCACCCGGTTGGTCCACCACCCGCGCCAGTGGGCCACATGTTGACGCAAGGCGCGGAAATCGCCGACCCGAGGCCGCCGCACGGTCAGCTCGATGGCGGCAGCCACGAAGCCGGCGCCGATGGTCGGATTGAGCGAGGTCAGGGGGGCGGCCAGGAAGGCGCCAGCCACGGTCACCGGGTGGCCGTAGGCGAGGGCTGCTCCCAGTGCCGAGAAGCCGCCATTGATCAGCACCCAGGTCGCAACCAGAGTCCAGCCCAGCTCCGGGCTGCGGCTAAATCCGATGACGAAGCCGGAGATGATCACGATGGCCACCAAGTAGGCCAAGTAGCGTGGCCAGCGTGCCGGCGGCGGCACCCGTTCCAGCGCCTCGCGCTCGACCCCCGGATCCTCCCAGGCCTGCCCCAGGTACCGCGCCACCCCCTCGAGGTGTCCGGCGCCGAGCACGACGAGGACACGCTTGTAGCGCCCAGCCGCGGACTCCAGCAACCGCGCGGCCATATAGCGATCCCGCTCATCGATCAGTGGCTGGTACAGGGCCCGGCTGCTCTGGGCCAACTCGCGGAATGTCGACTCCAGCAGGTCCCCCTGCTTGAGCCGCTCCACTTCCTCGCTACTGATTCGCTGGGAGGAGGCGAGGCTGCCGATCAGGCCGCCGATCAGGCCAAAGCGTTGCCACCAGGGCACGTTGCGATAGAGCCGCCGCATGGTAACGCCGACCTCCCGGTCCACCAGCACCAGATCGGCGCCCTGGCGTTCGGCCCCAGCGGCGGCTGCCTTCATCTCTGCCCCGGGGTCCACGCCGAGCTGCTCGGCCAGGCGCTGTTGATACGCCCCCAGGGCCAGACTGGCCATGACCAGCCCACCACGCCCCTCACGGAGTGTCTGGAAAAGATCCATCCGCTCCAGGTGGTCGGGCTCGCGGAAGGCGCGCAGGCGGCTCTCGCAGAGCTCGATGGCCACCGCGTCGTAGGCGCCGCCGGCCACTTCACGCTCGACCTCTTCGGTACTGGCCCGGGAGATGTGCGCCGTGCCCAGGAGTACGAACTCGGTGCCGTTAACGTTGATGTGCTTGCGCGGACCGCAGGGGGTGGTTTCTGGCATGATCGGCTTTCCAGTGGCAACGGTGGTGGATTATGACCCAGGCGAGCCCAAGATCCCAAGGGAGGCGTGGACGTGGGATGGCTGCGTAATTGGCGCCGCCGCCGTGTTGCCCGCGCTTACAGGCTCTCGCCCGGCGCCTGGAGCCGCGCCGAGGCAGCGCTGCCCGGGCTGCGCCGGCTGGATGCTGCCAAGCGGCAACGCCTGGCAGCCGTTGCGGCTGCGCTGGTTCACGAGAAGCGCTTCGAAGGCCTGGCCGGCGTTACAGTCGATGCGCAAGCCATCGACACAGTGGCACTGCAAGCTGCTGTGCCCGTCTTGGAGCTGGGACTGGACTGGTATGCGCCTTGGGCGACCGTCCTTCTGTATCCAGCCGGCTTCATCGCCACCCATGAGTACGAGGATGAAGACGGCATCGTGCACATCGAGGAGGGACCGTTAATCGGCGAGGCGTGGGAAGGGGGCCCGCTGGTCCTCTCCCTTGAGGACGCCCTGGAACCGGAGCCGGGTAGCAGCGTGGTCATCCACGAGTGCGCGCACAAGCTGGATATGGGTCAGGGCGCGGTCAACGGGCTGCCGGCGCTGCCGAGCGGGATGGCCGTCGAGGACTGGTCGGCGGCCTTCCTGCCGGCGTTCAGCACGATGGAGACTTACGCGGCGGAAGAGGGGAGCGACGCGGCCCCACTCGACCCCTACGCCGGGCAGGATCCCGGTGAATTCTTCGCGGTAGCCACGGAGACCTTCTTCGCCGACCCGCGGCGGCTGCGCCGATCCTTCCCGGCGGTTTACGAGCAGCTTGAGCGGTTCTATGGCTGGTCACTGGGCTAGGCGCCCCGGCGCGGGGGCCCCGTGGGGCGCGGCGCTTTGGCCGCGCCCGACACGGCGACGTCAGGTGTGACGTCCCAAATTGTAGGCCTGAATCGCGTCCGCGATCTCGTCCAGGCTCGAGACGTCGTCGATGGTCGAAGGAGTGGGAACCTGCTCGCGCGCCTCCTTCGCGAGCGTCCGGATACTCTTGCGCAGGATCTTCCCGGAACGGGTCTTGGGCAGTTTCTGGACTACGGCGACCCGGCGCAGGGAAGCAATGGCGCCAATCTCGTTGCGGATCATGCCGGTCAGATCCGACTCGATGCGCTCTTGGTCGATGTCACTGCCATCCTTGAGCACCACGAAGGCCACCGGCAGCTCGCCCTTGGTGTCGTCGTGGATACCAACCACAGCGCACTCGGCCACTGCCGGGTGATCGCCGATGACCTCTTCCATCTCGCCGGTGGAGAGGCGGTGGCCGGCTACGTTGATCACATCATCCACCCGGCCCATGACGTAGACGTAGCCGTCCTCGTCGATGAACCCGCCATCCGAGGTGTCATAGAACCCCGGAAAGCGCTCCAGATACGACTTCTGAAAGCGGGCCTCGTCGTTCCAGAGGGTCGGCAGGCAGCCCGGTGGGAGCGGGAGCCGGATGGCCAGGTTGCCCTGTTCACCTGCCGGTAATTCGCGGCCGGAGTCGTCCAGTACGCGGATATCGTAACCGGCCATGGGTACGGTGGCGGAACCGCTCTTGACGGGCATGGGCTGAATACCCATTGGGTTGGCGACGATGGGCCAGCCCGTCTCTGTCTGCCACCAGTGATCGATCACCGGCCGTTGCAGGGTCTGTGAGAGCCACTCGTAGGTAGGGGGGTCGAGTCGCTCACCAGCAACAAAGACGTTCTCCAGGCAGGAGATGTCGTAGCGCTGCAGATGGCGCGCCTCGGGATCCTCCTTCTTGATGGCGCGGAAGGCGGTAGGAGCGGTGAAGAAAGCCTTGGCGCGGTACTCCGAGATCACCCGCCAGAAGGCACCGGCGTCGGGGGTGCGCACCGGCTTGCCCTCATAGACCACTGTGGTGCAGCCCCGAATCAAGGGGCCGTAGACGATGTAAGAGTGGCCGACGACCCAGCCGACGTCGGAGGCAGTCCAGAAGACGTCCCCCGGGTGCAGGTCGTAAACAGCTCCAAGACTCCAGTTCAGCGCCACGGCGTATCCGCCACTGTCCCGGACGACGCCCTTGGGTTTCCCGGTGGTACCCGAGGTGTAGAGGATGTAGAGCGGATCGGTGGCATCGACAGGCACCGGATCGGCCGGAGCGGCACCCGCTAAGCCGGTGTGCCAGTCCAGATCCCGTTCCTCGTCCCATTCCACCCCGGCCTGCGGGCGACTGACGTAGATCACCCGCTCCGGCTTGTGCTCCGCACGGCGCAGGGCCTCGTTGACCAGTGGCTGGTACGGGATAACCCGGTCGACCTCGATTCCGCAGCTCGCGGTGAGCACCACCCGTGGGCTGGCATCGTCGATCCGCACGGCGAGCTCGTTGGCGGCGAACCCACCGAACACCACCGAGTGGATGGCACCGAGCCGTGCACAAGCGAGCATGCTGATGACCGCCTCCGGGATCATCGGCATGTAGATGACCACCCGATCACCGCGGCCGACCCCCAGATCGCTCAGCATCCCGGCGGCGCGCGCCACCTCGTCGCGAAGCTGTCGGTAGGTGTACTGTTCTTTACCGCCGCTAACCGGTGAGTCGTAGAGGAGGGCGGGCTGATCGCCCCGGCCGGCATCGACATGCACGTCGAGCGCCAGCTGGGCGACGTTCAGGCGTCCTCCGCGAAACCAGCGTTGTCGTCCCTGTTCATCCTCCGCGAGGGCTGCTTGGGGCTCGGTCATCCACGCCAGGCGCCGCGCCTCGCGTAACCAGAACCCCTCCGGATCGTTGATCGACTCCTGATAAGTCTCCTGATAGCTCATGGCTCCCCTCCCTCCGTTGGGGGTGTCGCCGTCCCCGGGCTTATGCTTGTTATCGACCCGCGCGTACGCCCGCGCCGGTCCGCTCAATGTAACCCCGGTCCAGGCTGCAGGGAAGGGCAAGTACGCTTTTAACTTATTGATTCGACTTGTTAATAGTGAGGTGCCGGATTGCCGTCAGTACGCGCAATAATGCCGTGGATGCATTGCTCGACGAATGCTGCGATAGCGGCCTGGTCATCGAGATCCAGGCAGGGCAGCCCCGAAGGCACAGCCTGTGGCTCATCGGTGGCGACACCGAGTATCCCGGGTGCCCGGAAATCGGGGCGATCGGTCCCGGTGCGCTGGCTGTGGACCAGCAGTTGCCCGGCACCGCTGTGGCGGAATCCCTCGGCGATGATGACGTCAGCCCGTTCAGGGTCGATGGCCTGAAGCCGCCTGACGAGCAGATCCTCATCCCGCTCGGCAGTCGGGGTTTCGGTCAACAGCGCCCAGCGCCGAGCGGAGACCACCAGAACCTGCTCGGCGCCGGCCTCCCGAGCCCGATAGCTGTCCTTGCCCGGACGATCCATGTCAAAGCCGTGGTGGGCATGCTTGACCACGGCCGGGGACCAGCCACCGCGACGCATCCGCGCCACGAGCCCGGTGAGCAGGGTCGTCTTGCCCGCCCCCGAGTACCCGGTGACGGCGATAACCGGCCGGAGGGCCGGCAAGCGTGCCGCTTGCTGCAGGGCGTCTTCCGGAGGGGGCGGGCAGTGTCCACAGCCTGGCGGCATATTTTGTCGCCTCCTGTCTCAAGAGCTGAAAGATCATAGAATAACGAACAGGCTGTCGCGCAACCGCGCGCCAGGTGGTCTATTAACTGACACCCAGGGCCACGCTATGCACACCGCCTTCCTCGATGCAGGATCCCTCGATCTTGGAGATCTCGATCTCGGCCCGCTGCAACGGGTGGCTGATCCACTCGAGTGCTACCCCCGGACCCGTCCCGAGGCGCTGCTCCCCCGGCTCGAACCCGCCGAGGCGGCGATCGTCAACAAGGTCGTCATCGACGCTGAGGCCCTGGCCCGTCTTCCTAACCTGAGACTGATCGCGGTGGCGGCCACGGGCACCAACAATGTAGACCTGGACGCGGCCCGCGAACGGGGGGTCACCGTCGCGAACTGCCGGGGCTACGGGACCACTGCGGTGGCGCAGCACACGCTGGCCATGATCCTCAACCACTTCACGCGGATCCCCGCGGCCACGGCGCGGGTCCGGGCGGGGGAGTGGTGCAGCAGCGCCCATTTCAGCCTCATCGACTCCGGTCAGCGCGAAATATCCGGCCGGTGCCTGGGCATTCTCGGCTACGGCACCCTGGGTCAGCGGGTGGCGGCTTATGCCGAGGCCCTGGGCATGAAGGTCCGCGTAGCGGAACGGCCCGCAGCCGCGACCTGTCGCAGTGGCCGTGTGCCGTTCTACGACCTGTTACCCGAGGTGGATGTCCTGAGTCTACATTGCCCGTTGACGGAAACGACGGCCGGAGTCATCGACGCGCAGGCCCTGCGGCTGATGCGCCGCGATGCTTTACTGGTCAATACCGCTCGTGGGGGCCTGATCGATGAGCCGGCGCTGGCAGCGGCGCTGCGTAACGGGGAGATCGGTGCAGCGGCACTGGATGTTTTGACCAAGGAACCACCGCCACCGGAGCATCCGCTACTGGCTGCGGATCTACCGAATCTGGCGGTCACTCCGCATAGCGCATGGTCTGCGCTGGAGGCACGACAGCGCATTGTGGGGCAACTACGTGACATCCTGGCGGCCTTTGCAGCCGGAGAAGTGCCACCGAACCAGGTCGTCGGCCCGGACAACGACCCGTAAGGCGCTGACTGGTTACACTGGGTTTTTTCCTTGAATCGGAGCGGGGCCCGGTCCACACCCGCCCGGGTGGGGACGGGTCGCTGGGATCGAGTGAAGGAGTGCAGGATGAAGTGGCAGGACAACGATCTGGTCTTGGTAACCGGTGGCGGTAGTGGCCTAGGCAGGGCCCTGGTGCGCGGACTCGCCCGGGACGGGGCACAAGTGCTCACGGTAGGGCGGCGTGCCGAGCCGTTGGGTGAGACCGCCAGTGTCGCTCCTGAGCGCATCCGCACGTTGAGTGCAGATATTGCCAACCCGGAGGATCGCGCCCGCATTGTTGATGCTGCTCAGGGGTGGCGAGTCCGCGCCGTGGTCCACAACGCCGGTCTGCTAGACCCGGTGGGACCGCTCAGAGAGGTAGACCTCGAGGCCTGGCGACAGGCCATGGCCGTTAACGTCGAGGCTCCGGTCTTTCTCACCCAGGGGCTGTTGCCGCGCATGGAGCGGGGCAGCCGTATCCTGCATATCTCCTCGGGAGCGGCACACAAGCCATCGATGGGGTGGGGGGCCTACTGCACCAGCAAGGCCGCGCTGTTCATGATCTATCAGGTCTACCGGGACGAATTGTGGCGGGACGGTATCCTGGTGGGGTCCGTTCGCCCGGGTGTCGTGGATACCCCGATGCAGGATCACATCCGGACCCAGACGCCGGAGCGCTTCCCGGCCGTAGACCGATTCATCAAGCTCAAGCAGAACGGCCAGCTCCATACTCCGGAGGACGCCGCCGACTTCGTCCAGTGGGCGCTGCTGGAGACAGGCGACAAGCAGTTCATCGAGCAGGAATGGAACATCAGCGACGAGGACCACGCCCAGCGCTGGCGTGAGACCCGACAGGTCTGAGCACAGCGACACCCTGTAGGGCAATGGAATATTTTTTCCATTAATGAGGGCTGAGTCAGGGATCACAGCATAGGCTATCGTTGTCCCACCTGGTGTGCACCTAGCTTGTTGACCCCGCGGGAAACCGTCTACGGGGACATTGTTGTACACAGGTTGTACTTTTATGCTTGGGCGCAGTGGCTGAAACAATTCGCCACACCCTGCCTCCCGGCTGCGGCGTTTGGGTCGGGAGACCTCTGTGAATGGCCGGCCAGGGCTAAAGGCCCGCAGGCCGGCGCATCCGAGCGATGGGAGGACTCATGGAGCAGCGCACCATCTATGTCTGGGACCCGGTGGTACGTGGCAGTCACTGGCTGATCACGCTCCTGTTTGCGGCCTCGTTCTTTACCGCTGTGATCGGCGAGATGCCCGCCCACCTGTGGGTCAGTTACTTGCTGACCGTGGTCGTGCTGGCGCGGATCGTCTGGGGATTCGTCGGGCCGCCACAGGCGCGTTTCTCGCACTTCGTGCCGGGGCCGCGTGCGTTGATGGCGCATCTGCGTGCGATGAGCACCGGAGAGGACCGTCGCTATTTGGGCCATCCGCCGCAGGGCGGTGTGATGGCAGTGATCCTGCTCTTGGGACTGGTGATCGCGTCCGTATCAGGCATGATGCTGCCAGCGCTGGATCGCGGCGCGGGTCCGCTTGGGTTCCTATACGGGGCGCAACTGCCTGGGGAGTTGATCTCGGATGTGCACATCGTGAGTTCTTATACACTGCTGGCCCTGGTCGGCATGCACATCCTCGGCGTAACGCTCTCCGGTCGGCGTGAGAAGCAGAACCTGACCGCTGGTATGGTCGATGGTTACAAGCGCCCGAGTAGCTGAGGCGAAGAGAGACGGAAACAAGCCGAAACAAGCCCATGGCAGCGTGGCGGGAGAGCCGCGCTGCTTGCGTCTAACATAATTTAACATAATATACCTTCCGCGGCTCTCCGGGTGACCCCGATCGCACGGGTGACTGAGCGGCCAGCCTGCCGACAGCCCGGCGACGGGCCGGTATACTCGCCCCCCGGATCCGATGGCAACGACAAAGGCAACGGCAATGGCCCACCCGGAGTTCCCGCTCGACCCGAACCTGGTCTATCTCAACCACGCCGGGGTCGGCACCTGGCCGCAGCGGACTCGGGATGCCGTCCACCGATTTGCCGACGAATGCCTCCATCGCGGAGCCGCGGACTATCCCAACTGGCTGGAGGCGGAAGACCGTCTACGGGCCCGGCTGGCACGACTGATGGGTGTCGCTGGTGCCGTGTCGGACATCGCCCTGGTGCCGAACACCTCGGCGGGCCTCTCCATGGTCGCCCACGGGGTGACCTGGCAGCCCGGCGACGAGGTGATCATCAACGACCAGGAATTCCCCTCCAATCGCTGGGTCTGGCAATCCCTGGCCCGACACTACGGCGTCCACGTCCGTCAGGTGCGACTGAGCGACGGCGCCACGCCGGAGGACGCCCTCATCGACGCCCTGACGCCACGCACCCGGCTGCTTCCGATCAGCAGTGTCCAGTACGGCACGGGACTGCGCATGGACCTGGAGCGGCTGAGTAACGCCTGTCGCGAGCGCGGCGTCCTGCTCTGCGTCGATGCGATCCAGACGCTGGGCGCCCTTCAGCTTGCCGTGGACGCCGATTTCATTGTCGCGGATGGACACAAGTGGATGCTCGGCCCGGAGGGGATCGGCGGGCTGTACGTCCATCCCCGGGTGCGCGATGAGCTGCGGATCTGGCAGATCGGCTGGCATATGGCCGAAGATCTGGGCGCCTTCGACCGACCCGACTGGGATCCCGCCGGCACCGGCCGGTGCTTGGAACCCGGTAGCCCGAACCTGCTTGGCAGCCACGCCCTCGAAGCGAGCCTGGCGGTGCTCGAGGATGTCGGCTTGAAGGAGGTCGAGCGGCGCGTCCTGACGAACGCCCGGGAGGCCATGGAAGGCGTCCGGCGCCACGGTTTCGAGCTGGTGACACCGACTGAAGCGGATCGCCACGCCGGTATTGTCACCTTCCGCGTCCCGGGCGCCGACCCGGAGCGCCTCCTGGCGGCTCTGCGCGCCCGCGATGTTGCCTGTGCCTCGCGTTGTGGCGGCATCCGTTTCTCGGCGCACTTCTACAACACGGCCGAGGACCTGGAGGAAGCCTGGCGGCGGCTTCAGGCCTGCCTGGCGGCCGAGTGACCCACGGGCCGCAGGGCTGCGGCCAGGTCGAGGAGGATCGCCTCCGCGGCCAGACGTCCATTCAGGGGTTGCTCCAGGCTGCGCCGGTGCTCGCCGATGCGCAGGAACGTCTGGTGCAGCGACTCCGGCGATGCCTGCCGAATCAGCTGTTGCGCCAGGGTTGAGGGCAGCAGCCCGCGATCCGGTGCGCCGTGGCGCTGACGCAGCAGATCCGCGAGGATCGCCGAAACCGCGTCGGCCAACGCCTCCGGCGCCCGTTCCCAGGTCTCTGCCTCTTTGACCGGATCGCCACCGGCACTCAACCGGTGAAGCTGCTGGAGCAATGCCTCGTACCCCTCAAGGCCCTGTTCGCGGAGGATGCGCTCGGCCGCCAGCGGCATGCCGCCGGCCAGCGCCAGTGCCTTGTCTGCCCGCTCAGCCCCGGCCGCGGCACGCTCGATTAGCCACTGCCGTGCCGTGCCCCAAGGCGGTGGCGACAACCCGCGCACCGTGCACCGGCTGCGTACGGTCGGTGGCAGCCGCCCCGGTCGCCCGGTAGCCAAGATGAGGAACACCCCTGCGGGCGGCTCCTCCAGTGTCTTGAGCAGGCTGTTGGCCGCTGCGCGGTTGAGCCGGTCGCACGGCACAATCACCGCGACCCGGCTGCCGCTGAGCTGCGCGCTCAGATGCAGGAAATCGACCAGCCCGCGGACGCTATCGACCACGATTTCGCCGCGCTCGCCACCGCGGCTGGGGCTGAGGGTGCGCAGATCGGGGTGGGCCCCGCCACCGGTCAGACGACAGCCACGGCATTCCCCGCAGGGCCGCTGTCCGCCCTCCTCCCCCCCCTGACAGAGCAGCGCCCGGGCCAGGACGCCGGCCAGCAGCCTCTTTCCGAGTCCGGTTCGCCCAGTCAGCAGCAGGGCGTGATGCAACCGACCCTGGTCGTGCAGGGCGAGCAGCCGGTCAAGTTCCGGGAGCAGCCAGGGCGGGAGCTGGCCCCGTCCCTGCCCCGGCGGCACCCAGTCCGGATGCTCGGGTGCTTCGCTCATGACGCACTCCGCGCCGGGAGCAGGTC
The DNA here is from genome assembly GCF_016653405.1 of Halorhodospira halophila. Lineage (NCBI taxonomy): Bacteria > Pseudomonadati > Pseudomonadota > Gammaproteobacteria > Chromatiales > Ectothiorhodospiraceae > Halorhodospira > Halorhodospira halophila. The sequence goes on along the minus strand of NZ_NHSN01000001.1, from coordinate 65,908 downwards.
GGCCAGTGCGGCGCGTGCCTGGCGGGCCACGTCGTCTTCCGGCCGGTTCGCGTCAATGCAACGGAAGCGCGTTGGTTCCGCTGCGGCACGACGGGCGTAAGCGGCGCGCGCCGCAAGGAAGAACGGGTCCTGCTCCTGCTCGAAACGATCCTCCCCGCTGCCCCGACTGGCGACCCGGGAGCGTCCGACCGACGGATCCACATCGAGCAGCAGCGTCCGGTCAGGCACGAAGCCCCCGTGGACCCACTGCTCCAGTACCGCGATCCGTTCATCACCGAGCCCGCGGCCGCCGCCCTGATAGGCGTAGGTGGCGTCGGTAAAGCGGTCGCTGACCACCCAGCGCCCCGTGGCCAGGGCTGGATGGATGACCTGCGCGAGGTGCTCGGCCCGCGCGGCGAAGACGGTCAACGCCTCGGCCTCTGCGCTGAGACCGCTGTACTGCGGGTCGAGGAGCGCGCCGCGCAGGGCCTCGCCGAAAGGCGTGCCCCCAGGCTCGCGGGTGAACAGCGGCCGCTCGATGCCGGCCTCTTCCAGCATCTGCTCGATGGCCCGCAGACAGGTGGTCTTGCCGGCCCCTTCCAGCCCTTCGACGGTGATGAAACGGCCTCGCTCCGTCACTCCTCCTCCAGGATGTAGCGTCGGACGGCCTCGTTGTGCTCGTCCAGCGTGTCCGAGAAATGGTGGCTGCCGTCGCCGCGGGAGACGAAATAGAGCGCACTGCCCGGCTTCGGGTCGACAGCCGCTTTCAGAGAGGCCCGCCCGGGAAGGGCGATCGGGGTCGGCGGCAGGCCGTGGCGCGTGTAGGTGTTGTAAGGCGTATCACGGCGCAGATCGGATCGGCGCAGCCGCCCGTCGTAGTCTTCGCCCAGGCCGTAGATCACGGTTGGATCCGTCTGCAGGCGCATGCCCTGCTCCAACCGCCGCGTGAACACCCCCGCCACCTTCCGCCGCTCGTCATCACGGCCGGTCTCGCGCTCGATGATCGAAGCGAGGGTGAGTACCTCGTAGGGATCTTCCAGGGGCAGTTCCGGCCGTCGCTCGGCCCACACGCGGGCCAGTTCCTGACGCATCTGCCCGAACGCCACGCGCAGCAGATCACGATCCGTGGTACCGCGCGGGAAATGGTAAGTAGTGGGGAAGAACATCCCCTCGGGGTGTCGCTCCCCGAGGCCGAGTTCCTCCATGATCTCATGATCGGGGATACCCTCCAGCGTCTGCTCTACAGCATCGTGTCGGCCCAGGGCCTCGCGCAGGCGTGCAAACGTCCAACCCTCGACCACGGTGAGCGGGTGGAGCTTGACCCGGCCGGCGCGCACCCGCGCCAGGAGCTGACGGACGGTCATGCCCTGCTCCACCGCGTACTCGCCCGCTTTGAGCTCAGCGGAGATACCGGTCAGGCGCCCGTAGATCCGCAGCCCGAATCGCGTCGCCCCGGAGATCCAGCCCCTCGCCTCCAGTTCCCGCCCCAGGGCGTGCAGCGAACTGCCCCGCGGAACCTCTAGGGTCTCGGGCGGATCACTAACGGCCATAGGGCGCTGGTCGAGCTCGTAGAACAGCCAGCCGCCGCCGACGATCGGCAGAAGCACAAGCACCGGGGCGAGGATCCACCAGCGCCGCCGGGATGCGCGCGTCACCAACGCCCTTCTCCGCCAACCTCGGGCGGGTCCACCAGCGGCGTGAGCCCGCGACTGCCGATCTGCTCGAGATAGCCGCGACTAACCTTCCCGACTGGGACCCAGGTCCCGGCCACCGAGCGGACCGGCCAGAGGCCGATCAGGCTGTTGGTCAGGAAAACCTCGTCCATCTCGGCGAATTCACCCGGATAGAAACCGCGTTTCTCCACCCGCAGGCCGAACGCCTCGGCCTGCTCCACGATCCAGCGGCGCATCACGCCGGCCACGCCCGAGTGGGTCAGCGGCGGCGTCAGCAACACCCGGTTCCGGACCGCGAAGACGTTGGTCGCGGTACCCTCCACGATGAGCCCGTCGGCATCGAGCATCAAGCCCTCGGCGATGGCCGCATCCCGCCACTCGGAACGGGCCATCACCTGCTCCAGGCGATTGAGGTGCTTGATACCGGCCAGCCGGGGCTGCGCACTGATGCGCGTCCGGCAGAGGCGGACATCGACCCCCTGCCAGCGTTCCGGCGGGATCGCCGGCGGATTGTGAAGCGTCAGGATGCGGGTGGGGATCGGCCGGGACGGGGGCAGGTAGCCGCGCCCTTCACTGCTGCCCCGGGTGTAGACCACCTTGAGCACCCCGCTCTCCACCTTTTCGGTAAGAAAGCGGGCCTCTTCTCGCAGGGTCGCCAATGGTGGCTCCGGGAGCCCCAGCTGCCGCGCCCCGTCCAGCAGCCGGTCCATATGGTAGTCCCATAGACACAGCCGCCCCCGATTCACCGCTATGGTTTCGAACAGACCGTCGCCATAGGCCAGGCCACGGTCCTCGGCATCCAGGGCCGTATCCGCTCTGCCGTTGACCAGTTGCTTACGGCTCAAGGGCCCCCACTTCTCAGCTCGCCTTGCGAAAGATCAGGGAAGCGTTCGTCCCGCCGAATCCGAAGGAGTTGCTGAGTACGGCCTGCAGCCGCTGTTGCCGCGCCTCGCCGGGTACCAGATCGAGACCGGCGCAATCGGCCTCCAGGTGATGGAGATTGCAGGTCGGCGGAATGATCCCGTCGCGCAGCGCCAACACGCTGAATACCGCCTCCAGCCCGCCGGCGGCGCCGAGCAGATGCCCGGTCACCGACTTGGTGGAACTCATGGCCACCTCGCCGGCCCGATCGCCAAACAGGCGCTTGACGGCCGCCGCCTCGGCCAGGTCGCCGATCTGGGTCGATGTACCGTGGGCGTTGATGTAATCGATATCCGCGGGTGCCATGGCGGCGTCTTCAAGGGCCCGCGCCATACAGCGCTGCGCCCCCTCGCCGCTCTCGGCAGGCTGCGTGATGTGATGGGCATCCGAGCTGGTGCCGAACCCGGCCAGCTCGGCCAGTATGGTCGCCCCGCGCGCTCGCGCATGGGCATAGGACTCCAGCACCAGGACCGCCGCGCCTTCGCTCAGGACGAAACCATCGCGATCGACATCCCAGGGGCGACTGGCCGTCGAGGGATCATCGTTGCGACTCGACAGCGCCCGCGCCGACGAGAACGCCGCCAGTCCCAGCGGGGTGATGCACTTCTCCGCACCGCCGGCGATCATGACGTCCGCGTCTCCGGCGGCAATCATGCGGGCGGAGACACCGAGGTTGTGGGTGCCCGCCGCGCAGGCGGTGACGGTTGAGAGATTGGGGCCGCGCAGTCCGTAGTGGATCGATAGGTTCCCGGCCGCCATATTGATCACGCTGCTCGGCACCAGGAAGGGAGAGACCTTGCGTGGCCCACCCTCCATCAGGGCCTGGTGGCCCGTCTCGATCCCCAGGATACCGCCGATGCCGGAGCCAACGGACAGCCCGATCCGGTCCGCGTTGTCCTCGCGGATCTCCAGGCCGCTCGACTCCAGGGCTTCGGCACAGGCGCCGAAGGCATAGTGGATGAACGGGTCCATCCGCCGTGCTTCTTTGCGCGGCAGATACTGGGACACATCGAAGCCCTCGATCGTCCCGCCGAACTGGACCGCGTAGGCGGACGTATCAAACTCGGTGATGGTCCGGATCCCGCTGCGGCCCTCGGTCACCGCGGACCAGGCTTCATCAGCGGAGTGACCGACCGGAGAGACCACCCCCAGCCCGGTTACGACAACGGCTCGATCATCCATACCCTTGTGCCCTTCGGGGCGCAGAATGTATCGGGGCCGGTCCACCGGACCGGCCCCGCTGCGCCTTCAGACTGTGGCCCGTGGGGGTTACCCCTCCAGGTGCTTCTTGATGTAGTCCACGGCCTGCTGGACCGTCGTGATCTTTTCGGCTTCCTCGTCGGGGATCTCGCACTCGAACTCCTCCTCGAGCGCCATCACGAGCTCGACGGTGTCCAGCGAGTCGGCGCCAAGGTCGTCCACGAACGAGGCCTCACCAGTGACCTCTTCCTCTTTGACCCCCAGTTGCTCGACGACGATTTTCTTGACGCGATCTTCGATGCTGCTCATTAAAAGGTCCTCCGAGGTTCTAATTGGCGCAGTCTTCCGGCTGCGGCGCGTATTGTAGGGGAACAGTTCGCTGAGTACCAGAACGCCCCAGCTGAATCCTGAACCATTTACAAGATACTGTTTAACAACGAGTTTTAAGCCATGTGCATGCCGCCGTTGACGTGCAGTGTCTCGCCCGTGATGTAACCGGCGGACGGCGAGGCCAGGAAAGTCACCGCCGCGGCGATATCCTCCGGGCTGCCAAGCCGCTCCAGGGGCACATTGCCAATCAGCGCCGCCCGCTGCTCCTCGCTCATGGCGGCCGTCATATCCGTCTCAATGAATCCGGGCGCTACCGTGTTCACCGTGATGTTGCGCGCACCGAGCTCCCGGGCCATCGACTTGGTCAGGCCCATGATGCCGGCCTTCGCCGCAGAGTAATTGGCCTGACCGGCGTTGCCCATGGCCCCGACGACCGAACCGATGTTGATGATGCGCCCGCCGCGCGCCTTCATCATGCCGCGCAGGCACGCCTTGCTCATGCGGTAGACGGAGCTGAGGTTCGTGTCGATGATCTGATCCCACTCATCATCCTTCATCCGCATGAGCAGGTTGTCGCGGGTGATGCCGGCGTTATTCACCAGGATGGTTGGCGCCCCGAAGTCACGGCCAATGGCGCCCAGCACCTCGGCAATCTGCTCCGAGTCGGTGACATCCAGTGCCATCCCGGTGCCCATAAGCCCGGCCTCCGACAGGCGCTGCCGAATTCCCTCGGCGCCCTGCTCGCTGGTGGCGGTCCCGATGACCGTCGCGCCGGCGCGGCCGAGGGACTCCAGAACGGCTTGGCCGATGCCCCGGCTCGCCCCGGTTACCAGGGCGATATGCCCCTGCAGGTCGTCTTTGCCGTGCACGCTGCCTCCTTCAAACAAAAGCTGTCCGGATGGGGTTAGCTGGTCGCCGGGAAACGGCGCAGCATGTCGTCCAGAGTGTCCGGCTCGCTGAGCGATCCGCCCTGAAGGCTGCGCTCAATCCGGCGAGTCAGTCCGGTCAGAACCTTGCCCGGGCCGCACTCCGCCAGGACCTGAACGCCTTCGCCGCTCATCTTCTGGACCGTCTCCGTCCACCGCACCGGGTTCGCCAGCTGCTCGACCAGCCGGCGGCGGATCGACGCAGCGTCCCGGCTGACCGAGACATCGACGTTGTGGATGACCGGACGGCGCGGCTCCTCGATCGCTACTTCCTCGAGGCGCTGGGCCAGACGCTCGGCGGCTGGCTGCATGAGGCTGCAGTGGGACGGCGCGCTGACTGGCAGCGGCAGAACTCGCTTGGCGCCGGCCTCCTTCGCGGCGGAACCGGCCCGTTCCACTGCCTCCTGGTTGCCGGCGATGACCACCTGTCCCGGCGCGTTGAAGTTGACGGGCTGCACGACGGCCCCCTGGGCGGCGCCGGCGCAGATCTCCCGGATCTTGTCGTCCTCAAGCCCGATGACCGCCGCCATGGCGCCCTCGCCGGCCGGCACGGCCTCCTGCATGTAGCGACCGCGCTCGGCCACCAGCGCGGCCGCATCGGCGAGCTGCAGCGACTCGGCAGCCACCAGCGCGCTGTACTCCCCCAGGCTGTGTCCGGCCAGCACCGCCGGCTCCGCACCGCCTCGTTCCTGCCAGACGCGCCACAGCGCCACGCTGGCGACCAGGATGGCGGGCTGCGTACGATCGGTCCGATCGAGTTCCTCAGCTGGCCCGTTCGCGATCAGTTCCCAGAGATCGTAACCCAGCGGCTCGGAGGCTTCGCCGAAGGTCTCGCGGACCGTTTCGTCTTCCTGCCAGGCCGCCATCATCCCGACCGCCTGGGAGCCCTGGCCGGGAAAGACCATTGCAAATTCCGGGGTGTGATTGCTCATCTCAGCTCCTGCACGGAATCCATCTCGGGAGGGCTAGTACCGGACCAGCGCCGACCCCCAGGTAAACCCGCCACCGAAGGCTTCCAGCAGCAGGGTCTCCCCGCGCTGGATGCGACCGTCACGCACCGCGGTATCCAAGGCGATGGGGATCGACGCAGCCGACGTGTTGCCGTGCTCGCCCACCGTCACCACCACGCGCTCCATGGGCAGATCGAGCTTCTTCGCGGTGGCCTGGATGATGCGGATATTCGCCTGATGCGGGACGAGCCAGTCGACCTCGCCCTTGTCGACCCCGGCCGAGTCCAGGGTCTCTTCGACAATCCGCGTAAGGGTGTTCACGGCCACCTTGAACACCTCGTTGCCCCGCATGTGGATGTAGCCGCTTTCGGCCCCGAGGGCGGCGTAGCCCCGCCCCGGCCCCCACGGGACATACAGCAGCGGCTCATAGCGACCGTCACAGTGCAGGTGGGTGGAGAGCACACCGGGTTCGTCCGAGGCCTCAAGCACCACAGCTCCACCGCCATCCCCGAAGAGCACGCAGGTCCCGCGATCCTCCCAGTTGAGGATGCGGGTCATCGCCTCGGCACCGATCACCAGGGCACGGCGCGCATCACCGCAACGCACGAAACGCTCGGCGATACCCAGAGCGTAGATAAACCCTGAGCAGGCCGCCGAGATGTCGAAGGCCGCCGCACCGGGACGCACCCCAAGGGCGCGCTGCAGGGACGAGGCCGTACTTGGAAAGATCCGGTCAGGCGTGCAGGTGGCGACGATGACCAGATCGATCTCATCGCCGCTGACTCCGGCCGCTTCCAGCGCCCGCTGCGCCGCGATCCGACCGAGATCGCCGCAGACCTCCTCATCGGCGATCACCCGCCGCTCGCCGATCCCCGTGCGCTCGCGGATCCACTGATCCGAGGTCTCGACATGCTGCTCGAGATCCTTGTTTGTGATCACACGTTCGGGGAGGTAGCTCCCGGTGCCGATTATCCTTGCGTTGCTCACGCCCCTTCTCTCGCCCCCAGCAGCCGCTCGATGCGCGCATTGATCAGGTCCGGGACCCCCTGTTCGGCCTCCCGGACAGCGGTGTCGATGGCCCGACCAAAGGCAAAGCTGTCCGCCGAACCGTGACTCTTGAGGGCAACCCCCCGCAGGCCGAGCAGGCTCGCGCCGTTATACTGACGGGGATCGATACGCCCGCGCAGCGAACGCAGCACCGGCAGCGCGATCAACCCGGCGATCCGCGAGAGAAGGTTGCGGCGGAACTCCCTGCGCATGTACTCGGAGATCAGTGACGCCACGCCTTCACTGGACTTTAGGGCCACGTTGCCGACGAATCCGTCGCAAACGACCACGTCGGCCTCGCCCTTGAAGATGCCGTCGCCCTCGATGTAACCGGTGTAGTGGATCTCCCGGGACTCCAGCAGCAGCTCCGCGGCGTGCTTGACCGACTCGTTGCCCTTGATCTCCTCTTCCCCGATGTTCAGCAGCCCCACACGCGGACGCTCCACCCCGTGGACAGCCTCCGCGGCCACCGCCCCCATGACAGCAAACTGAAAGAGGTGGTCGCCGGTGCAGTCGACGTTGGCACCGAGATCCAGCATGTGTGTGGCACCGTCAAGCGTGGGGAGGGTGCTCATGATCGCCGGCCGGTCGATGCCCGGCAGGGTCTTCAACAAGTAGCGGGCGGTCGCCATGAGCGCACCGGTGTTCCCGGCGCTTACACAGCCATCGGCCTCCCCGGCCTTGACCATCTCCAGGGTGACACGCATGGACGAATCCTTCTTGGAGCGCAGCGCCTGGGAAGGCGGCTCGTCCATGGCCACGACCTGCGTGCAGTGGCGCACGCTCACGCGCTCGGCATCGCCGTACCTCTCCGCCCGGAGGTGCTCGCGCAGGGTCTCTTCCTGCCCCACGAGCACCACGTGGAGATGGGGGTGGCGTTCCAGCGCCCGCAAAGCAGCGGGGACCACGACACTGGGTCCCTGATCCCCGCCCATAGCGTCCAGCGAAAGGGTTATATGGCCCGTCATGCCTTCACCCGCTCGACGACTGGGCAATACCCCGCGATGACGACCACGGCGGAGCGGCTCAGTCGTCCTGCCCGCGGGTCACCTTGCGGCCCCGGTAGTAGCCGTCGGCGCTGATGTGGTGACGGCGATGAGTCTCGCCGGTGCTCTGCTCCGTGGCGAGCGTCGGCTTGCTCAGGCTGTCGTGGGAGCGACGCATACCACGCTTGGAGGGCGTCTTGCGATTCTGTTGTACGGCCATTGTCTAATCACTCCGATCGGTTCAGAAATTCGTTTTTGGCGGGGCCCTGGTTAGTCATCTGCCTCGTGGCGGCGGACCTTGCCCTGCAGGCTGGCAAACGGGCTGAGGGCTTCCCGCGCGATACCGGCCTCGTGTTCGGGGGGCGTGCAATCCGCCCCTGTATGCCGCGCCACCACCGGCAGCGCCAGCAGGATCTCTTCCTCGACGACCTGCAGGGGCCGAACCGCCGAGCCGCAGACATAGGGCTCCAGCTCGTCGGGCAGGGCCTCGCCCTCCTCCTCGGTCGCCACGATGACCACCCGGAAGGCGACGACCACCGGGTGATAATAAACCCCGAGGCAGCGCTGGCACGTCAGCGGCACGTCCGCCTCGATGCGCCCCGCCAGTTCCCGCCGGCCCGCGTCATCCAGGCTGCCTTCCAGGCGAGCCCACGCCTGCCCTTCCTGGATCGCCAGCAATGGCGCCAGGCGCGGCATGGTCGGCAGCGCCAGAGTGCCCTGGTGGACACGAGGCGGCGTGCCAAAATCGTCTGGAGCCAGCCCATCCGGCAACATAAGGGTCTGCATACTAGCCCCGCCACCGGATACTGTAAAGTGCTGGCACTGCGCCGTTTACGGCGCTAGGGTGCACGGCGTTCCAAGCCAATGGGTCTTAATCCATGTCTGAAGCAGGATCGCTGATTCTGGCCTCCGCATCGCCTTATCGTCGGGCGCTACTCGAACGTCTGGGCATCCCGTTTGAGATCGATGCCGCTTCTATTGACGAGACCATCGCCAGCGGCGAATCCCCGGAAGGCGCCGTGGCGCGCCTAGCGCGGGAGAAGGCCCGGGCGGTGGCCGAGCGTCGCCCCGGAGCCGTGGTGATCGGCAGCGACCAGGTGGCGGCACTCGGCAGCGAGATCCTCGGCAAGCCCGGAAGCGAAGAGCGTGCCCGAGAGCAACTGAGCCGCTACTCCGGCCAATGCGTGCGCTTTCTCACCGCAGTCTGCGTATGCCAGGACAGCGCCGAGGAACACCTGCTGGAAACCGTACAGGTCCGGTTCCGGAGCCTCGACGCAGAGACCATCGAGCGTTACGTCCGAGCCGACCATCCCCTCGACTGTGCCGGGGCAATTCGCTCGGAGGGCCTTGGTGCCGCTCTGCTGGAGTCCGTGGAGAGCAACGACCCCTCGGCGCTCATCGGCCTGCCGCTGATCGGCGTCGCCCGGCTTCTGCGCGACAAGGGCTACCGTTTGCCCTGATCCCCCTGCGGCTGCGGACCGGCCCGGTGGCCGGCCCGCAGCGCGACATCAGCGGGGCTGATACTCGAGACTCTGCAACGACTGGTAGACCCCCTGCCCCACGGCGGTGCCGAAACGCTCGGCGAGTTGGGAGAGGAAGTCCCGACGGGCTGTGTAGTCGACGAGCTCCTCCTCGCCGATCACGTCCCGGGCAACGCTGCGCACACTGCCGATCTCGTCGGCAAGCCCCTTGTCGAGACTCTGCCGCCCGGTCCAGATCAGCCCCGAGAACAGGCGCTCCTCGTCGGCTCCAGCTGCGTCGATCTGCTCCCCGCGCCCGTCACGGACCGCGGCGATGAACTGGCCATGGATATCGTCGAGCATAGTGCGGACGTGCTCGACATGGTCCTCGTTCTCCGGCGCGAAGGGATCGAGGAAGGCCTTGTCCTCTCCGGCCGTATAGATTCGCCGCTCGATGCCGAGTTTCTCCAGCGCCTCGCCAATACCGAAGCTGCCCATGATCACCCCGATCGAGCCCACGACACTCGACTCGTTGACGTGGATCCGGTCGGCGGCGGCAGCGACATAGTATGCGCCGGAGGTGCCGACGTCCTCGATGACCGCATGGACCGGGATGTCTTCATGCTCGTCGCGCAGACGCCGGATCTCCTGGTAGATCTGCCGGGCGTGCACGGCGCTCCCGCCGGGGCTGTTGATGCGCAGCACCACCCCGGCGACATCGTCCGCCTCGAAGGCGCGCTCCAAGCCGCGGATCACCTGCTCGGCGCTGGCCGCAGAATCCGACATGATCGGACCATCGATCCGCACCTCAGCCGTGTGCGGGCCAACCTCCTCTTCGGCAGCGAAATCAAGGCGCCCGAGGGAGATCGCCACCAAGACAACCACCGCCAGAACGGCACCGCGGGTAATCAGGCGCCAGCGCCGTGCCCGCCGCTGCTCGCGGATATTCTCCTTCAGCAGCTCCAGTAGCGCTTCGCGCTCGGATGTCTCTTCGCTCATGCTGACTCCTCGTCTTGGGATTGCGACAGGCGCTCAAGCACCGCCTGCAACTCATCGCCCAGCGGTGCCTCGATACATAGGGGCTCCCCACTGTCCGGATGCTGGAATCGCAGCGATGAAGCATGCAAAAACAACCGGCGCAGGCTGCACTCACGCAGCGCGGCATTCGCCGCACGATCGCCGTAGCGCTCATCGCCGGCGACCGGGTGGCCGATATGGCGGGCGTGGACCCGGATCTGGTGAGTGCGTCCGGTCTCCAGCCGCGCAGTGACCAGAGTCGCCCGCACCCACCGCTGTACCGGGCGGAATTCGGTCACCGCCGCCCGCCCCTGCTTGCTGACGCGCACCTGGCGATCCCGCGGTGCGCCGGGCAGGCGCTCCAGAGGCGCGTCCACCCGCACCGGCATCGCCCCACGCACCCGCCCGGCCAGAAGCGCGGCGTAATGCTTTTCCACCTTGCCCTGGCGAAGCTGCTCGTGGAGCCGACGCAGGGTGGAGCGCCGCTTGGCCAACATCAGGCAACCGCTGGTCTCTTGGTCCAACCGGTGAACCAGCTCAACGAAGGGAAGGTCTGGCCGAATACCCCGGATCGCCTCGACCAACCCGACACGCACGGTAGAACCGCCATGCACAGCAAGCCCCGACGGCTTGTCCAGGATTAGCAGCCGTTCATCCTCGTAGAGGACCCCATCGCGCAGTCGCGCCTCTAGGCCGTCGGGCAGCCCGCCGGAAGCGACCTCAGCGGGCTGACGCTGCCCCGAAACCGGCGGTATGCGCACCACCTCCCCGGTGCTCAGGCGGCGCGTGGGCCGCGCCCGCCCCCCGTCGACCCGGACCTCCCCCTTGCGCAGCAGGCGATAGATCCGGCTGCGCGGAACGCCCTTGAGCTGGCGCAGGAGGAAGTTGTCGATTCGTTGCCCGGCCTCTTCGGCCAGTACCTGATGGTGTCGAACCTTGGGATCAGAGGCACTCATTCGGAAATTTTAGCAAAAGAAGAAATTTGAAGGGTGACGCAAGTCACTGATACAATTAGCCGCACGTGGCGACCGGTTAAGCCGGGATCCGCGACGACGGGTTTCATGCAGTGTCGCACCTCGTGCGGCACTGATTGCAGCACCAGAACGAGACAACGGGCCCGCGCCCGGACGCGGCGCGGGCCACTTGACCACGACCAACAAGCCCTGCGCCCCTTCAACAGGAGTCGAGCGCGGATGACACGGACGGATCTGTCGCACTGGATGGTCTGGCTCGCCGCCTGGTCGGCGCCACCAATGTCGCCCGAGCGGCCCTTGGTGGCGTGGCCAGATACGACGCCGACGTACCGGTCCGTCCTGTCCGGCGGCCTGGAAGCGATGGCGGCAGGGCTGCGGAGATTGCGCACCCATGAAAAGAATGCTGATCAACGCAACTCAGCCGGAAGAGTTGCGCGTTGCGCTGGTGGACGGCCAGATCCTCTACGATCTCGACATCGAGGCGCCCTCCCGCGAGCAGAAAAAGGCGAACATCTACAAGGGGATCATCACCCGGGTTGAGCCGAGCCTGGAGGCCGCGTTCGTCCAGTACGGTGCGGAGCGCCACGGCTTTCTGCCCTTCAAGGAAATCGCGCCCGCCTACTTCACCTCGGCGGATGGTCAGCGGAACACGCCGAAAGACGGCCTGCGCGAAAACCAGGAAGTCCTCGTCCAGGTCGATAAGGAGGAGCGTGGCAACAAGGGCGCCGCGCTGACCACTTATATCAGCCTGGCCGGGCGCTACCTGGTGCTCATGCCGAACAACCCCCGGGCCGGCGGCGTGTCCCGCCGGATCGAAGGCTCCGATCGCGCCGAGATTCGTGAAAGCCTGCGCCAGCTCGATGTCCCGGAGGGCATGGGCTTGATCGTGCGTACAGCGGGCGTGGGGCGCAGCACCGAAGAGCTCCAGTGGGACCTGGATTACCTGCTCAAGCTCTGGGACGCCATCCAGAACGCCACCGCCGAGCGCGCCGCTCCGTTTCTGGTCTACCAGGAGAGCGACGTCATCATCCGCGCCCTGCGCGACTATCTCCGCTCGGACATCGGCGAAATCCTGGTTGATGACGACGAGGTCTTCGCCAAGGCGCGCGACTTCATCGAGCAGGTCATGCCGTACAACCGGCAGAAGCTCAAGCAATACACCGACCCGGTGCCCCTCTTCTCGCGCTACCAGATCGAGAGCCAGATCGAGTCGGCGTTCCAGCGGGACGTGCGCCTCCCTTCCGGCGGTGCGATCGCCATCGACCATACCGAGGCGCTGATCTCCATCGACATCAACTCCTCGCGCGCCACCAAGGGTGCTGACATCGAGGAGACGGCGCTTAACACAAACCTCGAGGCCGCCGACGAGATCGCCCGGCAACTGCGCCTGCGCGACCTCGGTGGCCTGATCGTGATCGACTTCATCGACATGGGTCCGCCGCGCCACCAGCGGGAGGTGGAGAATCGGCTGCGTGAGGCGGTCAAGGCGGATCGGGCCCGGGTGCAGATCGGGCGAATCTCCCGGTTCGGCCTTCTGGAGATGTCCCGGCAGCGCCTGCGCTCCTCGCTTGGTGAGGCCCACCAAGAGGTCTGCGGTCGGTGCGGCGGCCAGGGCACGGTGCGCAGCGTCGAGTCCCTGGCGTTGTCGATTTTGCGCATCATCGAGGAAGAGGCGATGAAGGAGAAGACCGGGCGCGTGCTCGCCCAGCTCCCGATCGAGGTCGCCACCTTCCTGCTCAACGAAAAGCGGGCCCAGATCGCCGAGCTCGAACACCGCTACGGCGTGCACGTCCTGCTGATCCCGAACCGCAACCTGGAGACCCCGCATTACGACGTCCAGCGCGTGCGTACCGACGAGGGGCTCGAGCAGAGCGGCTCCAGCTACAACCTGGCGACACCCGCGCCGGAGCCGACCGTCATCGAAGCGGGCCTGCCGGCCAGCCGGCCACCGGCACCCGCCGTGCAGGGTGTAACCCCCAGCGCGCCGGCGCCCGCGCCGGAATCGCAACAAACATCGGACGCTGCAGCCGGGGATGGCCACCAGGAGGAGGATGCCCCGCTGAGTTCGATCTTCCGCCGTCTCCGCGGCCTGCTGTTCCAGAGCGCGCCCGGCGACGAGCGCACCGAAGAGGGGGATTCCGGACGCGAGAAGAAGCCACGGTCCCGGAGCGAGCGGAGCTCCAGTGATGGCAACGGCTCCAGCACCGGCCAGAACAGACGGGGAACCCGGCGCGGTGGCCGCTCCCGCGGCGGCGGCCGGAGTCGACGCAGCCCCGGCGGTGGTGCCAGCGAGGGCGGCAACGGTCAGCAGCAAAACGAGCAGGAGAGCCCGTCGAAGGGCGCGTCGAGCGAAGCGCCCCGCGCCCCGGATGAGACCAAGGGGCACGGTGGCAACGGCGGCAAAGGGCGTTCCACGGGCGGCAAGCGCAAGAATGCCGGTGGCAACGGCAAGGCTGAGGCCACCGCCGAGCCCCCGGAGGACGATGCCCAGACCACGGACGCTGACAGCGGCAGCACCCGGCAGGACACCCCCTCGGCGGCAGCGGGTCAGGACGACACCTCCCGCAACGCCGAAGCCCGCTCCGCCCGCAGCGGTCGCAGCCGCCGCGGGCGCCGCGGGGGTCGCCGGCGCCGTCGCTCCAGCAACGGCAACGAGCACGCCGACGGATCCACCACCGCCTCAGGCGCGGAGGAGAACGGCGACACGGGGCCGGAATCCCCGGCACCTGACCCGGCGGCTGCCGCATCGCCCGCCACTTCCACGCCGGCGGGCGCGGATGCGGAGAAGACGCCGGACAAACCTGCAAACGCGCCGGACCGGGCGGATACACAGCCCCCGAGCGCGGGCGGGCAGCAAGATGCCCCGCGGCCAGACAAGGGGAACCGGAAACCGGGGGACAACGGAAAGGCGCGCGCGGAACAGAAGCCCGCCACCCACGCGGAGGCGAAAGCGGAGAAGACCGCCCCTACCCCGAGCGCGGAGACCGGGGATGTACAGCCCTCACAGCCGTCTGCTGGCCCCGCGCCCCGGGGAAGCGCCGACGATGCGGCCCAGGGCAACGGCGGGCGCAAACAGGTCCGCTCGGGGCGTCCGCGCCGACCGAAGCAGGCTTCTACATCCGGAACCGAGGCATCATCACCAACCAGCGATGATCGCACCTCGACCCACGCGGAAGGTGAAGGGGCGGAAAAGGCCGAGTAACCGCCGCCCTATCCGCCCAATAACGGTTGACTGCGGGCGGCGTCACGCCGCCCGCAGTCTTTCGTGACTAGCCCTGGTTCCGGCGTACCTCGTCGATCAGCCCATCGGCGGCATCCTGGATCAAGTCGAGCACGTGCTCGAAACCGCGCTCACCGCCGTAGTACGGGTCGGGCACCTCCCGCTCACTGCGGGTGCGGGCGTAATCGAGAAAGAGTCCGAGCTTGTGCTTGTGCTTCGGCGGGCAATCGGCTTGGAGGATGCCGAGGTTGGCCTCGTCCATAGCCAGGATCAGATCGTGCTCCTGGAAGTCGTAGCGCTCCACCTGGCGGGCACGCAGGTCACTGATGTCGACCCCGCGCCGCCGCGCGGCCTCTTGGGCGCGCTGGTCCGGCCCTTTGCCGACGTGGAAGTCATGGGTGCCCGCGGAGTCGAGGTCCACGTGGTGGTCAAGTCCCTCCTCGCGCAGGCGCTGGCGCAGCACCCCCTCCGCTGTCGGCGAACGGCAGATATTGCCCATACAAACTAGAAGTATCTTCATTTTGCTTTCCTGATCAGTCGGTTCCACGAAACCTGCACCCTACAGAGACCGCACCTTTTTACGGTTGAGGTGACTGCAGTCGTCGAGCCACTGCCTCCAAGTCGGCCGGCGTATCGACGCCGGGACCCGGACGCTGTTCGGTGACGGCAACCTGGATCGCAAAACCGTGCCACAGTGCCCGGAGCTGTTCCAGCGACTCAAGCTGCTCCGGCGGCGCCGGTTCCAGCCCCGGGAAGCGGCGCAGGAAGGCGACGCGGTAAGCATACAGCCCCAAGTGCCTGAGCCACCCGCCGGCCGCCACCGTCGTGTCATCGATCGCGCCGAAGCGCTCCCGGTCCCAGGGGATCGGCGCCCGGCTGAAATACAGGGCGTGGCCACGCCGGTCCCGCACCACCTTGACCACCGAGGGCTCGAAAAGCTCACCGGCCTCCGAGATCGGGGTTGCCAGCGTGGCGATGGCGGCTCCGGGATCGGCCCCGAGTCGTTCGGCCACCAAAGTGACCAACCCCGGCGGCATCAGCGGCTCATCGCCTTGCAGATTGACCACGATGGCGTCATCGACTAGCGCCAACCGATCGACCACCTCGGCAATGCGGTCCGTGCCGGTCGGGTGATCCGGGGCGGTTAATAAAACCTCCGCCCCGAAGTCGAGGCAAGCCGATTCAATGCGCCGGTCGTCGGTAGCCACCACAACGCGCTCCGCGCCACTCTCGACCGCCCGCCGGTGTACATGCCGGATCACCGGCTCGCCGAGCAGATTGGCCAGCGGCTTACCGGGCAGCCGGGAAGCACCGAAGCGAGCCGGTATGACGACGGTGAACGCTGGGGGGGTCATGGCCGCTCCTCCCGGGTACCGAGCCGGTCGATCAGCCCGGTCACCGCTGCGGATAGCTTCGCTCCGGGAACCAGCTCCACGGGCAGGTACCAGAGGCGGTCTACCCCGGGCAGGTTTCGACACTTCACGGCATCCTTCTCGGTCATCACGACAGGCCGCTCATCGACAAAGGCAAAGTCCCCCGGTGAAAAGGCGTGGTGGTCTGGGAATACGTGACGTTCCGCCACGCGGATCCCCGCCTCCTCCAGGGAAGCAAAGAACCGCTCGGGATGGCCGATACCGGCCACGGCGTGGGCCATGCCATCCGGCCAGGGCCGCTCGCTGCCATCCACGGCAAGGGGGGAGCCCGGACGCAGACGAAACACGCTATCGCCCTCGGGGACCGCGTCGCCGTTCACCGCAACGATATCCACTGTGGCCAGCCGACCGGCCGGTTCCCGCAACGGCCCGGCCGGCAGCAGTCGCCGGTTGCCCAGCCTGCGCCGCGCATCCAGAACCACGATTTCGGCGGCTCGCCGCATCCGGTAGTGCTGTAGCCCGTCGTCACTGACCACCACATCGCAGCCCGCCTGCCAGGCCGCGCGTACCGCGGCCGGGCGATCAGCACCGACCCGTACCGGCACCCCGCAACGCCGCGCAAGCAACACCGGCTCGTCACCCACCTGCCCAGGGTCCGACTCCGCAGTCACGGTCACCGGCCCCTTCCCGGCCCGACCGCCGTAACCGCGCGCTACAATCCCCGGCTGCCAACCCTGCTCCCGCAACCGGGCGACCAGCCACGCCACCAGCGGGGTCTTGCCCGTGCCACCGACAAAGAGGTTGCCGACCACGATCACCGGCACGGGGGATACCGGACGGCCAAGCCAGCCGCGCTGGTAGAGTCCCCGACGCAACGCCACCACACCCCCGTAGAACGCGGCGAGCGGCGCTAGAGCGCGCGCTGCCGGACCGCCTTCCAGCCAGAAGCGCGGGACGGACATCAGCCTACCCTTCCACCGGAGGATCGGTGCGGTCTTCGAACTGCATCCGGTACAGCCCGGCGTATCGCCCGCCGCGTTCGAGCAGCTCGCGATGCGTACCGCGCTCGACGATTCGTCCGCCGTCAAGGAAGAGGATCTGATCCGCGTTCTCGACCGTCGAGAGCCGGTGGGCAATGACAAAGCTCGTCCGGCCCTCCATCAGACGCTCCAGCGCCCCTTGGATGTGTCGCTCGGACTCCGTGTCCAGCGCCGAGGTCGCCTCGTCCAAGATCAGGATCGGAGCATCCTTGAGCACCGCCCGGGCTATGGCGATGCGCTGGCGCTGCCCGCCGGAGAGCAGCACCCCATCCTCACCCACCTCGGTCTCGAAGCCCTGCGGCAGGGCCTCGATGAAGCCGGTTGCGTTGGCGGCATCCGCTGCCGCGCGGACCTGGTCATCGCTCACCGCCCCCTGGGCCCCGAAGCGGATGTTGTCGGCCACCGAGGCGTTGAACAGCATCACATTCTGCCCGACCATCGAGAACTGTCGGCGCAGATCGGCCAGCCGGTACTCTTGCAGCGGCAGCCCGTCGAGGCGGATCTCACCGCCGGTCGGCTCGTAGAAGCGCGGCAGCAGATTGACCAGCGTCGTCTTGCCGCTGCCCGACGGCCCCACCAGCGCCACGGTCTCGCCGGCCTGCACATCCACATCGATCCCGCGCAGGACCTCCCGCTCACCGTCGTAGGAGAACCGTAGACCCTCCAGCTCGACGTGCCCCCCGGCGCGATCAATGCCCCGTGTACCATGATCCGGCTCCTGCGGGGCGTCCACCACATCAAAGATGCTCTGCGCAGCCGTCAGCCCCTTCTGGATGGTCGCGTTGACAGCGACCAGGGACTTGAGCGGCGGATTCAGCAACAGGATAGCGCCGGCAAACGAGACAAAAGTACCCACAGTTATGGTCTCAACCACCGCATCGACGGTGACAAGGTAGATCACCACCGCCAGGGCGATGCCGGCAACCAGGCGGATCAGCGGAACCGAGGCGTACTTGGTGGCCATGAATTTCATGAACTGCTTGCGGTTGCGCTCGTTCACGCGCTCGAAACGCTGCCGCTCGCGATCCGCCTGCCCGAAGGCCTTGACCACCTGATAACCGTGCACGCTCTCTTCGGCCACGCTGCCCACGCCACCGACGGCGTGGTGGATGCGCTTGCTGATCTTGCGGAAGCGCTTGGTGATGTAGGCGATGATCCCACCGACCACGGGCAGAACCCCGAGCACGATCAGCATCAGCCACGGTGAGAGGTAGGTCATGTAGCCCAGCAGAAAGACCACCCGCGCGCCGTCCTGGATTAGGCTCAAGACGGCACGCGTCACCGCACCGGCCACCTGCTCGGCTTCATAAGTGAGCTTGGAAACCAACCGGCCCGAGGACTGCTGGTCGAAGACCCAATTCGGCATGACCAGCAGCCGGTCGTGAACGTCCAGCCGCAAACGCTTGACCAGCTGGCGACCGATCCAGGTCATCAGATAGTGGGAGGTGAAGTGAGCAACGCCCTGGAAAACGATGAACACGATCAGCAGCAACGCATAAAAGCGGATCGTGGCTGCATCCTGCTCGACGAAACCGTCATCGAGCAGCGGCCGGATCAACGCCACCACGCCGGTCTGCGTGCCGGCAAGCGCCAGCATCGCCAGGATCGCCACCACTCCCACCTTCCAGTGCGGTAGGACGTACCCGACGAACAGCCGACGGAACGTCGGCCACGTCCGGCGATCCAGCTTGCGCGTCCGAGCGCTGTCGGGCAGTGGCTGCCCAGGGGCTTGTGCTTGCGTGCTCAAACCGTCTCCCTCACGGGTCGTCGGAGCGTGTGGTGGCGATGGAAACGCGATCGATACCGACCCGGCCGGCCCCATCGAGCGCACGGACCACGGCCCGGTGCGGAGCATCAGCGTCGGCGCGGACCACGATGCCGGCAACGTCTCCGGCCTCCCGCGCCTCCTCCAGTGCCCGGACCAGGGTGTCGATCTCCCGATTGACCAGGGGGCTGCCGTCGACGAAGTACTCCCCTTCGGCGCTGATGCCGATCTCGAGCAAACGGGGCTGCGCTTCCTCGGTCTCCTGTTCGGCCTCGGGCAGTGTGATGTCGAGGCCGACCTGATCGACGAAGGTGGTGGTCACCATGAAGAAGATCAGCAGCAGGAAGACGACGTCGATCAGCGGCGTCAGATTGAGATCTGGCTCGTCCCGGCGTTGGCGGCGTCGCAGGTTCAAGCTGTCCCCCGATCGCGCTGTGCCGAGCGCTCAGGATCGCTGGCCTCTAGCAGCAGCATGGCCTCCTGTTCCATCTCGACCACGCGGTCATCCACCAGCCCGCGCAGATAGCGGTACGCCATCAGCGCCGGAATGGCCACCGTCAGCCCGGAGGCCGTCGTGATCAACGCCTCGGCGATACCCCCGGAGAGCGCCTGCATGTCCCCAAGCCCCTCGGCACTGATCGCACCGAACACCTTGATCATCCCGATCACGGTACCCAGCAGGCCCAGCAGCGGGCTGATCGCAGCGATCGTGCCCAGTGTATTCAGGTAGCGCTCGAGACGGTGCGCCTCGTGTCGGCCGGCATCCTCAATAGCCTCGGCCATCACACTGCGGCCGTGGTGCCGGTTGGCCAGACCGGCCGCCAGGATCCGGCCCAGCGGTGAACTCTCCTTGAGCGTCTCTAGGTGATGGGCCTCGAGCTCATGCTCCTGCGCCAGGCGCCAGGCCCGACCGCGCAGCGGCTGGGGCAGGATCCGCCGCTGCTGCAGGGTCCAGAAACGCTCGATGATGATGGCCAGGGCGAGCACGGAGCCGATCAGGATCGGCACCATCAGCCAGCCGCCGGCCTGGATGAGCTCAAGCATGATCACTCCCCGGGGTCGGTCAAGGGCGCGCAGTCCGGAAACGGGTGGGCGTGGCGGCGGATTCTAAAGCATCCCGCCCGCCGACGCAGCCGCACCGCCCCGATGATAGATCCGGCCACTGCGCTGCAGCTCGCTGCGCAGCTGCCATGTGCGCCCATCGTCGCTAAGGATTAGTGCCCCGTGCTCGTCGGTGCGCAGCATCCGGCCATCCTCTGGCGCGACGGCCGCGCTGCACGTACCTCGGTCCTCGGCGCAGCCAGCCGCCCCCACGACCCATCCGGCAGTGTCGGCATCGAGTTCCGGTCGCAAAGACAGGTCATCCGCCCGGCCCTCCACATCGAGCCCCCATGCCCCTTCGTCGAGGGGCGTGGCCCGCAGCGTCAGACTGCCCAGGGTGATGGACCACCCATCGGTCTCCGCCTCGCGCCCGGCTCCCAACCACTCGGCGTCCGCCCAGCGCTGCCGCGCTTCGGCCACGGCCCCGTCCCAGGGGGACTGCTTGCGCGGTACCAGCCACGCTTCGAGGGTTAGCCCCCGGGCCTCGAGAAACGGCTCCACGGCCACGCTCGCCGCATCGAGCCCTCCGCCGGGGCCGCCGCCATAGACCACCGCGCGCTCCCCGTCGCAGAGCAGCGCGGTCAGCCCGGAGCCGGTGTCGAAGACCACCACCCGCGCAGTCTGCCCACCCCCTTGGTCGCCCGGGCCGAGCAGCAGCAGGGCTAGTAACGGACCGGCCAACCAGCGCCCGGGCAAGGCGTGCGGACCGAGCACCAGCGCCACCCCGAAAACCGCCAGAGCCACGGCGCCCGCCGAGGGGGCAGGCACCTCGACGGCCCCGAAGGCCTGGGCCATCCAGCCGAGCACCGACATGAGCAGGCCAAGCGAGGCCTCCGCGGCCTGCCACAACCAGCCGCCCCAGGCAGGCACCAGGGGATGCAGGGCGATACCAGCCAGCACCGGGGGCACTACCAGCAGGCTGACCCATGGCACGGCCAAGAGATTGGCCAGCGGCGAGAGCAACGGCAAGTGCCCGAACCAGACGGCAGTCGCGGGCAACATGCCGATGCCCACCAGCGTCTGAATGCGCAGCCAGGGCAGCGGACCGCGCTGCACCGGCCGACCCGTCGTAGCCGCCAGGATGATGGCCACGGCCCCGAATGAAAGCCAGAATCCGGCCCCGAGGGGCGCCCAGGGGTCGACGGCCAGGACGGCGGCCGCGGCCACGGTGAGACTGTGCCAAGGGCTCAGGGGGCGGCGCAGGGCGAGCGCCCCCGCGAAGACCAGCACCATAACCAGCGCGCGCTGGGTGGGCAGGGTGAAACCGGCCAGGGCCGCGTAGCCCGCAGCAGCCAGCGCTCCGGCCAGGGTGCCGGCGACCACCGCCGGCACCCGGCGAACCAGTGGCGGGATCCAGCGCCAGAGCACGCCAGCCAGCATCCCGGCCAATCCGGCGACCAGACCGATGTGCAGCCCGGAGATGGCCAACAGATGGGCGGTCCCGGTAACCGAGAGCACGTCCCACTGATTGTCGCTGATTCCGGCGCGCACCGCGACGCCGAGCCCTTGGACCAGCCCCAGATACCGCGAATCGCCGAGCCGCTCGGCCATCACCTCGGCAATCCGCGCTCGGAGCCGATCCATCTGCCAGCGGCCGGCCAGGCGCTCGGCGCGATCCGCATCCCGCACGTAGCCCGTGGCCCCGATGCGGTGCTGGAATAGCCAGCGCTGGTAGTCGAAACCCGCCGGGTTGAGGAAGCCGTCCGGGGCGCGCAAGCGCAGGCAGAGGTGCCAACGTTCCCCGGGGCCCGGCTGGCCCTCCCCCGCACCGTACCAGTCCACGCGAACCCGACGCGGCAACGGATCGGTCAGCTTGCCCTCGACCTGCCGCTCCGGACGGAACTCGAAACGCGTTCGATGACTCTCAACCTCGGGGATGGAGACGATCCGCCCTTCTAGGCAGGCGTCCGTACCATCCAGGCCCGGGTCGAGTTCGTGGGCCAAGAGCCAGCAGGCGCTGAGCAGGGCCCAAGCGCAACCCAGCAAACCGGCAGCCGGCCAGCGCCAACCACGCGGGGCGATCAGGGCCCACCCGAGCGCGGTGGCAGTCGCCGCCACGACCGACAGGACGCCGGGGGGCTCCCGTAACAAGCTCACGACCAGTACGATTCCGGCCGCGAAAGCAAGCGATCCGGCTCGCATCAGCCATCCTTGGCGTATGCGTGGTCGGTTAGGCTAGCTGAGAACCCCGCCGGGGCGCCAGCGCCCCGGCTTGGACAGCGGCCCGGTCAGGCAGGTATCGAGGAACATTCATGCGACGGTGGCTCAAGGGAACGTTACCGGATCTGCAGCGGCTCAAGCAGCAGGGGCGCTTCGGCTTCCTGGGCCGACTGCTTGAGGATCCGTTCCTGTTCCACCTAAACCGCCGCTCGACGGCCGGCGGTGTCGCGATCGGGGTGTTCGTGGCCTTCCTGCCCATCCCGCTGCAGATGCTGCTGGCCGCGGTCATCGCCATCCTGGTCCGCGTTAATCTGATCCTCGCCGTGATTCTGGTCTGGGTGAGCAATCCCCTGACCATGGGGCCGATGATCTACGCCAGCTACCGCACTGGCGCGTGGCTGCTCGGCGCGGAGTTTGAACAGTTCGACTACGACAACACCGTGCAGTGGTTCCTGGGCAATCTGAACCAGGCCTGGCAGCCGGTGCTAACCGGATCATTGGTGCTCGGGGCGCTTGCCGGGGTCATCACCTACATTGCGGTCCTGCTGATCTGGCGCTACGCCGTCCACCGCGAGCGCAACCAGCGCCGGATCCGCATCGCTCACCGACGCCGTAGTATCACCGCGCAGGAGCAAGGCGGCGACAAGCGTTGACCGCTAGCCCGACGCCGGCTCCTGCGACCGCCCCTGCTGCGCCAGCAGGTGGCCGTCCTCGAGTTTGTAGACCCGCTCGGTGCGGTGCGCCAGGTCCAGGTCGTGGGTCACGAAGACGAGCGCGGTACCGAGTTCCTCGTTAAGGCTCTGCAGCATCCCGAACACGCGCTCGGCCGTATGACGATCCAGATTCCCGGTAGGCTCATCGGCGAGGATGC
Organism: Halorhodospira halophila; assembly: GCF_016653405.1. Taxonomy (NCBI): domain Bacteria; kingdom Pseudomonadati; phylum Pseudomonadota; class Gammaproteobacteria; order Chromatiales; family Ectothiorhodospiraceae; genus Halorhodospira; species Halorhodospira halophila. The sequence goes on along the minus strand of NZ_NHSN01000001.1, from coordinate 42,915 downwards.
ACTTCGGTCGCGTCACCAGGGCGCGCGCAATGGCCACCCGCTGCCGCTCACCTCCGGAGAGTTCCGACGGGCGGTGGCTCATGCGCGCTTCCAACCCGATCCGCTCGAGCAGCCCGGCCGCCGTGGCACGCGCCCGTGCCGCTGGCTCGCGCCGGATGAGAAGCGGCATGGCAACGTTCTCCAGAGCCGTGAACTCCGGCAGCAGGTGGTGAAACTGGTAGACGAACCCCAGCGCCTCGTTGCGTAGGCGCCCGCGGGCCGCCTGCTTAAGGTCGTAGATCCGCTGGCCGGCCACGTGGACCTCGCCGGCGGAAGGGGTGTCAAGACCGCCGAGGATGTGCAGCAGGGTGCTCTTGCCGGAGCCGGATGGCCCGACCACGGCCACTTGCTCACCGGCGCGCACGCGCAGATCCAGACCGCTGAGGACCTCGATCTCCTGCGGCCCCTCGCTAAAACGCTTGGCCACCCCCCGACAGTCGATGACCACCTGGGCATCACTCATAGCGCAACGCCTCCGCAGGCTCGGTGCGTGCCGCCCGCCACGCCGGGTAGAGCGTGGCGACCAGGGACAGCACCAGCGCCAGTGCCGTAATCCGCCCCACGTCCTCGCCACGCAGTTCGGAGGGCAGATCGCTGATGTAGTAGACATCGGCGGGCAGGAACTCGAAATTGAGCAGCTGCTCCACCGCCGGGACGATGTTCTCCACGTTGAGCGCCAGTGATACACCTCCGGCGACCCCGAGCGCGGTCCCGACGACGCCGATCACCGCCCCCTGGATGATGAACACCGCCATGACGCTGCCGGGGCTCAGCCCGACGGTGCGCAGTATGGCAATATCGGCCTGCTTATCGCGGACGACCATCACCAACGTCGAGACGATGTTGAAGGCCGCCACCGCCACGATCAGCGCCAGGATGACGAACATCACCGTTTTCTCGGTCTGCACCGCCCGGAAGAAATTAGCGTGCTGGCGGGTCCAGTCCACCACCCGGTAGTGCCCCGGCAATTCGTTGGCCACCTCGCGGGCCAGCCAGGGCGCGGCCATCATGTCGTCGAGCTTGAGCCGGATGCCGCTGACCGCGTCGCCCATGCCCTGGACCCGCGCCATATCACCGATATGGGCGATGGCCAGGGTCCGGTCGTACTCGTGCATCCCCACCTCGAAGATACCGGTCAGCGTGAAACGCCGCATGCGGGGGGTAATGCCGGCGACAGAGACACGGGCCTCCGGGGTGATCACGGTAATCCGGTCGCCGATCCGTGCGCCGAGCTCGCGCGCCAGGGCCGAGCCCATGATCAGCCCGAACTCCCCGGCTTCCAGTTGCGCATCCCCGGCGATGACCTGATCCAGCACATCGGAAACACGAGGCTCCCGATCCGGATCCACGCCACGGACCAGCGTCCCGCTAACCTGGCCGCCGCGGGTCACCATGACCTCTCCGTCGATGAACGGCGCGGCCCCCACCACACGGGGATGTTGCTCGGCGCGTTCCAGCACCCCAGGCCAATCATCCACCTGGCGCTGAGCGCCATGCACCTCGGCGTGCGAGACCATGCCGAGGATCCGCTCGCGCAGCTCACGCTCGAACCCGTTCATGACCGAGAGCACGGTAATCAGGGCCGCCACGCCCAGGGCGATGCCGATCATCGAGGTCATGGAGATGAACGAGACGAAGTGCCCCCGCCGGCGGGCCCGGGTGTAGCGAAGGCCGATGAACAGCTCTACAGGTCGGAACAACGGACTACGGCTCCTCTTGATGATGGACCGGCAGGGGACAGTCGGGGCGGATCCCGGTGGCGCTCGGATGCAGCCGGATCGCCCGCAGGTCGACGCCCGCCGCTGCGGCCTCGCGCAGCGCCTCGGCATAGCGCGGGTCGATCGACTCGGCCGGACGCACCTCCAGCGCATCGCTGCGCTGCACGCAGAAGATCAAGGCGGCACGGCCACCACCGCGGACCCAGTCGGCAAGGACCTCCAGATGCCGCCGCCCGCGCTCGGTGACCGCATCCGGGAACAGCGCCCGGCCGTGCTCCACCGCCGCTGTCACGTTCTTGACCTCAACAAAGCACGGCGGTTCCCCGCCCGGATGGTCCTCCAGAAGCCAGTCGGCACGCATGGGGGCGTCCGGCACCCGGACCTCGCGGCGACGCGTGGCGTAAGCCGACAACCCGGGCAGCAATCCGGCATCCAGCGCCTCGCCGACCAGCGCGTTGGCGCGCCCAGTGTGCACCCCCACTACGATCGACCCCGGCAGCTCGACCAGTTCCCAGGTGTGCGCATACTTCCGACCGGGGCGCGCGGAGTGGCTGAGCCACACCCGCGAGCCAGGCTCGGTGCAACCGAGCATCGAGCCGGTATTCGGGCAGTGCACGGTCCACTGTCGGCCGCCAGCGTCCTCCACATCGGCAAGAAAACGCCTGTAACGGCGGACCAGTCGCGCCTCCGTCAACCCCTGCTCGAATTCCACGACACGGCTCCCCCGGGCTTGATCCGCGCTCAGTCTACGCGTCCGCGGCACATCGCTCATACCCTTTACATGACTCGGTGATCGGGTATAGTCCGTGTCGCCTTTTCGGGATCCGACCAACGCCATGTCCGCGCCCGTTCACCCCGATTGCCAACATCCGCGCCTCCCCGCCGAATGGGAGCGCCAGGCAGCGCTGATGCTCACTTGGCCCCACTCCGGCGGCGACTGGGGCGAACACCTCGCCGCCGCCGAGGCTAATCTCGAGCGCCTGGCTGCGGCTGCGGCGCAGTACCAGCCCGTACTTGTCGTCTGTCCCGACAGCCGAACCAGTGGCCGCGTGCGCAACCGCCTGCGCTCCGCGGGGGTTCCGGCGCAGCGCCTGATCTTTAGCGAAGCGCCTTCCGACGATGTCTGGGCACGGGACCACGGCCCGATCACCGTCCTGCGCGCGGGCGGCCGGGCGCAGCTGCTCGATTTCCGCTTCAACGGGTGGGGCGGGCGCTATGCCGCCGCCGAGGACGACCGCCTGACGCGGAGACTCACCGAGGAGGGCGTCGTCGGGGGGGAGTCCTACCGGCGCATCGAGTGGATCCTCGAAGGCGGCAGCATCGACAGCGACGGCGCCGGCACCCTGCTGACCACCTCGCGTTGCCTGCTCAACCCCAATAGAAACAAGGATTCCGGGCGCGAGGAAGTGGAGGCCCAGCTCCGCGCCCGCCTCGGCGTCCGCCGTGTACTCTGGCTGGAGTCGGGCTGGCTCTGCGGCGACGACACCGACGGCCATGTCGACATGCTGGCCCGCTTTGTCGACCGCCACACCATCGCCCACGCGGTCTGCGAGGACCGCGATGACCCGCATCATGCACCGCTGGAGGCGCTGCGCGCCGAGCTGAGCGCCGCACGCACCCTCCACGGCGAGCCCTACCGGCTGATCGAGCTGCCCCTCCCGGCCCCGATCCATGACGAAAATGGCAACCGCCTCCCCGCGACCTACGCCAATTTCGTCTTCATCAATGGCGCCGTGCTGGTGCCGGTCTACGACGACCCTGCGGATGCAGTGGCCTGCGCGCGGCTCGCCCAGGCCTGCCCGGATCGCGATATCGTCCGGGTGCCGGCGCGGGACCTCATTCGCCAGGGCGGCAGCATTCACTGCGCCACGATGCAGCTGCCGGAGGGCGTCATCGTCGATGGTCTGGCCGCGCCAACTGCGGGCGCAGGGAGGGTTCACGAGGCATGAGCCGCCAAACCACGCTCGGTCTGGTCCAGCATCCGTGCAGTGCGGACCGGCAAGAGAACCTGGAACGCTCGGAGGCGGGGATTGCCCGCGCCGCCGAGGCGGGGGCCGATGTGGTCCTGCTTCAGGAGCTACATTGCGGGCACTACCCGTGTTACGAGGAGCACCCGGCCCATTTCGACGCAGCTGAGCCCATCCCGGGCCCGGGGACCGAGCGGCTGGGCCGGGCGGCTGCTGAACACGGCGTGGTGGTCATCGGCTCGCTCTTCGAACGCCGGGCGGCCGGGCTCTACCACAACACCGCGGTGGTGCTCGAGCGCGACGGCACGCTGGCCGGCACCTATCGTAAGATGCACATTCCGGATGACCCGGACTATTACGAGAAGTTCTACTTCACCCCCGGCGATGGCGGCTTCACCCCCGTGGACACCTCCGCCGGGCGGCTGGGCGTGCTGGTGTGCTGGGATCAGTGGTTCCCGGAGGCAGCCCGGCTCATGGCCCTCGCCGGGGCCGAAATCCTGCTCTACCCCACCGCCATCGGCTTCGCCCCGGAGGAGCCCGCCGATGAGCAGGCGCGGCAACTCGAGGCCTGGGAGACCATCCAGCGCGGTCACGCCATCGCCAACGGCCTACCGGTGGCAGCGTGCAACCGGGTGGGCACCGAGCCGGCCGCCCGTTTCTGGGGCCGCAGCTTCGTCTGCGGCCCACAGGGCGAGATCCTTGCCCGCGGCGGCGAGGAAGAGACCGTCCTCGTTGTCCGCCTCGACCTCCACCGCACCGAGGAGGTCCGGCGCATGTGGCCGTTCCTGCGCGACCGGCGCATTGAAGCCTACCAAGGCCTAGCCCGGCGCTACCTCGACACCCCGGGAGACGCTTAGGACGGCGCCGCGCCGGGCTGGTAATATGCTCAGCCTCTGGTATCCGCTAGTGTGAGGCGAACCGATGCAAGAGACGGAAAACGGCCAGCAGCCGCCCGCCGACACGCCCCCCGGCGTCGCCCCGTGGGCGGTCTACATCCTTCACCTGGGTAGTCTGTTCATCGGCCTGACGGCGGTCATCGGGGTGATCATCGCCTATATGCAGCGCCGTGACGCAGCGCCTTGGGTCCAGAGCCACTACCAATTCCAGATCAACACCTTCTGGATCGGTCTGCTGATCTTCGCAGTGGCCATCATCACCATGCCCCTTTACGGCCTCGGTTTCCTGCTCGGCGTGTTCCTGACCATCTGGCTGCTCGTACGCTGTATCTACGGCATGCGTCAGCTCAATGCGCGGGAGCCGATCCCCGACCCCGAGACCTGGCTGTTCGGCTGGAGCCGGAGCGGTTAGCGGCGTGTTGCTCGGCGATCTGCCCCTACCCCGACGCCCCGCCGAGCGGCGGGACTGGTCCGGGCTGCTCGGCGCGGCCCAGCCGCTAGCCATCGCGGAAGCCGCCCGGCAGCATGACGGACCAGTCATCGCAGTTACCGGAACGCCGCAGCAGGCCGCCGCCCTGCAAGAGGCGCTCGGTTTTTTCCTGGGAGACGACGCGTCCGTGCTCGGCTTTCCGGACTGGGAAACCCTGCCCTACGACGTCTTCTCCCCGCATCAGGACATCATCTCGGAGCGTCTGCTCGGGCTCTACCGCCTGCCGGGGATGGACCGCGGCGTTCTGGTGGTTCCGGTGGCAACCCTCATGCATCGCCTGCCGCCGCGCGGCTGGCTCGAGGGTCGATCGCTGATGCTGCGTCCCGGCGACCAGCTGGAGATCGAATCCATGCGCCGACGTCTGGAGGCCGCCGGCTACCGATGCGTCCCCGAGGTCGGCGAACACGGTGAATTCGCGGTCCGGGGCGCCCTACTCGATCTCTTCCCGATGGGAGGCGAAACGCCCTATCGCATCGACCTGTTCGACGACGAGGTCGAGAGCCTGCGCCGCTTCGATCCCGAGACCCAGCGCACCACCGAGAAGGTCGACGCCATCGAGCTACTGCCGGGCCGGGAGTTCCCCACCGACGAGGACGGGGTCACCCGCTTCAGACAGGCATTCCGGGCCGAGTTCGAGGGCGATCCGGGGCGCAGCTTCCTCTATCGCGCCGTCAGCGAGGGCCGCATCCCCGGGGGGATCGAGTACTACCTGCCGCTCTTCTTCGAGGAGACGGCCACGCTGTTCGACTACCTGCCGGAAGGGACCCTGTCTGTGCGTCTGGAGGGGGTCGACGAAGCGGCGGACAGCTTCTGGCGGCAGGTTCAGGACCGTTACGAGCAGCGCACTGGCGATATGGACCGTCCCCCACTGCCGCCCCGTCGAGTCTTCCTCGACGGGGACGAGCTACGCGCCGGCCTCAACCGCTGCCCCCAGGTGGCGCTGCACACCGAACCCGGGCGCGGCGCCGAGGCCGAAGTCAGCGCCCTGCCCGAGCTGGCCGCCCGGCCCCAGGCGGAAAGACCACTGGAACGGCTCGAGGACTTCCACGCCGGACACAACGGACGGGTCCTGTTCACTGCCGAGAGCGCCGGACGCCGCCAGGGGCTGCAGGAACGGCTGACCCGAGCCGGCATCGAGGCTGAGCCGGTGCGTGGCTGGCGCGAATTCCTCGACGGCGACGCGACGGCGGCGATCACCGTCGCCCCGCTGGAGAGCGGCGCGCGCATTGACGGGATGGCTATCATTCCGGAGAGCGCGCTCTACGGCGAGCGCGCCCGGCAAAGCCGGCGCCGGCGCTCCAGTGCCTCCACCGACCCCGCGGCGGTGATCCGCGACCTCTCCGACCTGCACGAGGGCGCCCCGGTGGTCCACGAGGACCACGGGGTCGGCCGCTATGTCGGCCTGCAGAGCCTCACCGTCGGGGACGTTACCACCGAATTCCTCACCCTCGAGTACGCGGGCGGCGACAAGCTCTACGTCCCGGTTTCCGCGCTGGATCGGATCTCGCGCTACACCGGGGCCGACGCCGATGAGGCCCCGCAGCACCGCCTGGGCAGCGATCAGTGGGATAAGGCGCGGCGCCGGGCGGCCAAGCGCGCCCGCGACGTGGCCGCCGAGTTGCTCGACCTCTACGCGCGGCGTCAGGCCCGGGCCGGCGATGCCTGTCTGTTCGACGACGAGGCCTATGAGGCCTTCGCCGCCGCCTTCCCCTTCGAAGAGACACCGGACCAACAAGCGGCCATCCAGGCGGTCCTTCAGGATCTGCGCTCGGATCAGCCCATGGACCGGGTGGTCTGCGGCGATGTCGGCTTCGGCAAGACCGAGGTGGCCATGCGGGCCGCCTTCGCCGGTGTGCAGGCCGGGCGCCAGGTGGCCATGCTGGTGCCGACGACCCTGCTGGCGCAGCAGCACTACCAGAACTTCGCCGACCGCTTCGCCGACTGGCCCGTGCGCATCGAGTCGCTGTCGCGCTTCACGGGCAAGAAGGGCAACGAGCAGGCCCTGGATCGGATCGCCAACGGACAAGCCGACATCGTCATCGGCACCCACAAGCTGCTCGGCAGCGAGATCCAGTTCAAGAACCTGGGGCTGGTGATCATCGACGAGGAGCAGCGCTTCGGCGTCCGGCAGAAGGAACGGCTCAAGCGCCTCCGCGCCGAGGTCGATGTCCTGACCCTGACCGCCACGCCCATCCCGCGCACCCTAAACATGTCCCTGGCGGGTATCCGGGACCTGTCGATCATCGCCACGCCGCCGGAGCGACGCCTGGCGGTGAAGACCTTTGTCCACGAATGGAACGACGGCCTCATCCGCGAGGCCTGCCAGCGGGAACTCCAGCGGGGCGGGCAGGCCTATTTCCTCTACAACGACGTCAAGACGATCGATCGCACCGCCAACCATCTGCGTGAGCTGATGCCGGAAGCGCGGATCGGTGTTGCCCACGGCCAGATGCGCGAGCGGGAACTCGAGCAGGTGATGCTCGACTTCTACCACCAACGCTTCGATATCCTGGTGTGTACCACGATCATCGAATCGGGGATCGATATCCCCACCGCCAATACGATCATTATCCATCGGGCCGATCGTTTTGGGCTCGCCCAGTTGCACCAGCTTCGCGGCCGCGTCGGGCGCTCCCACCACCGGGCCTACGCCTATCTGCTCGCGCCGCCGCCGAGCGCGATGACCGCCGACGCGCTCAAGCGTCTGGAGGCTATCTCTCAGCTCGAGGACCTCGGCGTCGGTTTCGCGCTTGCCTCCCACGACTTGGAGATCCGCGGCGCCGGTGAGCTGCTCGGCGATGAGCAGAGCGGACAGATCCAGGAGGTCGGGTTCACGCTGTACAGTCAGCTCCTCGAGCGGGCGGTCAAGGATCTCAAGGCCGGACGCGATCCGGCACCGGAGGCCGAGCTGGAGAGCGGTGTGGAGGTGGACCTGCGCCTTTCCGCCCTGCTCCCGGCCGACTACCTGCCGGATGTCCACACCCGCCTGGTGCAGTACAAGCGGATCAGCAGCGCCCGCAGCGACGCCGACCTCGAAGAGCTCCAGGTGGAGATGATCGACCGCTTCGGCCTGCTGCCCGATGCAGCACGCAACCTCTTCCGGACGGCCGCCCTCAAGCTTCGGGCCGAGGCGCTGGGCATTCGCAAGATCGAGGCCGGCCCCTCCGGCGGGACCATCCAGTTCGGCCCACAGCCCCAAATCGATCCGGCTCGCCTGGTTCAGATGGTTCAGCAGGAGCCCGACAAGTACCGCCTGGACGGGCAGCAGCGTCTCCACGTCCGTGCCGATCTCAGCGATGAGCAGACCCGCTTCGAAGTGATCGAGCGACTTCTGGAGAGGCTTCACGCCAGCGAGGAGGTGGCAGGATGAGAGGGGTGACTCCCGGCACGCGGAGACCGCGTCGCGGGCTTGCGGGCGTGGTACTGAGCGCGACGCTTCTGCTCACCGGGGGCGCGGGCGTGTCCGTGTCGGCACAGGCGGCCGAGGCGGATGAATGGTACGAGGTGGAGGTCATCGTCTTCCGGCAGTGGGAACAGGGCGGGCGCCACGCCGAGCGCTGGCCAACCCGCGCCGACCTCCCCCATTACCCGCTCTGGCAGATTCCGGCCGGATGTGGAAGCGACCAGGCGAGCCGGCGGGAACTCGGCATCGAGGACGACCCGGCCTCGGCCGAAATCGAGACCGACGATCTGGACGCCCAAGAGACCCGCCTACACTGCCTGCCCGCCGAGCGGCGGCGGTTAACCGCCCACTGGGGAGCCCTGACCCGATCCGACGCCTACCAGCCGCTGTACCACCTCGCCTGGCTGCAGCCGGGCGTCGGGCGGGACCGGGCCGTAGCGGTCCCTGTGCCCTACCACTGGACGCCGCCCACCGAGGCCGAGGCCCGGAACCAGGAACTCCGCGACCCACAGTATCAGCCCCCGGCCTTCGGGCTGATCCGCATCTATCGGGAGCGCTTCCTCCACGCCGCAGTCGATCTGCGTCTGCACTGGCGAGCGGTCGGGCGGGAGATCGATGAGGCCGAGCAGATTCGGGCCCCGCTCCACCGTATGCAAGAAAACCGCCGCATGCGCAGCGGCGAGCTCCATTACCTGGACCATCCAGCTCTGGGCGTACTCATCATCATCCACCCAGCCGACCAACCGCCCGACGGCTGACCGAAGGCGCCCCGTTCGGGGGCCGACCGGCGACGCGTTGCGCGTCGCCGGCTTCCGTCTGGGCCGGTCGTCTAGCTCAGCGCCGCGATGATCCTGCGCACCGCCTCCATGCCGTGGAGGAGGTGATCGCGGATCTCGTCCATGGACAGCTCCGCCCCGTCGCCCATGCCGGCGGCCCAATTGGCCACCACGGCGCAGTGGGCGTAGCGCAACTCGGCCTCGCGCGCCAACGCCGCCTCCGGCATGCCGGTCATCCCCACCAGATCGCAGCCGTCCCGGCGCATGCGGCGGATCTCCGCAGCCGTCTCCAGGCGCGGCCCCTGGGTGGCGCCGTAGGTGCCGCCATCGATCGCATCGACGCCGGCCTCGCGCGCGGCGCCGAGCAGCCACTCCCGCACAGTGCCGTCGTAGGGATAGGTGAAATCGATGTGGGTAACGTGATCCAGATCCTGGTGGTAAAAGGTGGCGATACGCGAGTGCGTGTAGTCGATGATCTGATCCGGGATCGCGACCCGGCGCGGCGCGTACTCCTCCCCCAGGCCACCGACCGCCGCGACGGCGATCACCCGGTCGACGCCGACGTGACGCAGGGCCCAGATGTTGGCGCGATAGTTGACCTGGTGCGGCGGGATATTGTGGCTGTGGCCGTGGCGCGCCAAGAAGGTGACATCGTGGCCACGGAATGTGCCGTGGATCAATGGCGCCGATGGCTCGCCGAACGGAGTCCGGACCACCTCGCGACGGGTGATTTCCAGCCCCTCGAGGGAGGTCAGCCCGGTCCCGCCGATAATGCCAACACTCATCAACGCTCCTCCGTATCCGGTTCCTGTTGCGACCTTGCGGCCTGCTCGGTGCGGGCATCGATGGCGTAGATGCCATCGGCGTTGCGCCCCAGCCCCCGGCAGTCCATCCCGGCGCCGAAGACGTAGCGGTCCTCCACTTCGAGCCCGACGTAGTCGGCGCACAGCCCCTCGAACTTGCGATCGTGGCGCTTATCGACCAACACGGCGGTTCGCACCGAGCGCGCCCCGCCGTTGCGGAAGGCCTCGATGATCCCGGCCAGCGTATGGCCCTCATCCAGGATGTCATCGACGATCAGCAGGTCTCGCCCCTCCATCGGCGTCGTGGGTAGCGCATGCCACACCAGATCCTCGCCGCTGAGTTCGTTGCGGTACCGGGTGGCGTGGACATAGTCGACCTCGAGCGGGAACTCCAGGCGCGGCAGCAGCCGCCCTGCCGGGATCAGCCCGCCGATCATGACGCCCAGGATCAGCGGGTTGCGCCCGCCGAGATCCTCGGTGATCTCCGCGGCCATGCGGTCCAGGGCCCGCTCGATGGCCCGCCGGTCATGGATCAGTTCGGCCCCGCGCAGATCCGGGGCATCGTCCCAAGGCATCGCAGCCCTCCTGGTACCGTTGTCTTTTACCGTTGTCGGTTTCGATGGACTCACCCCGGCGCCTCGAAGCCCGGGATCCCCTCAGTCAGCTCGCGGACCGCTGCCTGATAGGCGGCATCCTCCTGGAGTTCGGACCATGCCGGGGCCGGCCGACCATGCATACGCACCATACGCAGTCCGGATGCAGGTTCCAGCCAGCGGTCTGCCGCGACCTCGCCGAGCAGCGCCTCGGCCTGCGGCGGATCGCAGACCAGCGCTGCATCGCAGCCGGCCCCGAGGCACGCATCCACCCGTTCCAGCATGGTGCCGGCCGTCTCCGCCCCGCGCATACCGAGGTCGTCACTGAAAACGGCCCCGAGGAAGCCCACGCGACGACGCAGGATGTCACCGATCCAGCGCCGGGAGAACCCGGCGGGCCGGTCGTCCACCTCGGGGTAGACCACGTGCGCCGCCATGATCCCCGGCAGCCCGGCGGCGGCCAGGCGCTGAAAGGGTACCAGATCCCGGCGCGCGATCTCTGCCAATGGCCGCCCATCGCACGGCAGCGCAACGTGACTGTCAGCCTCAACCGAGCCGTGCCCCGGGAAGTGCTTGCCTACCGCCGCCATACCCGCCTGGCGCATACCGCGCATCCAGGCATGCCCCAACCGCGCCACCGTGGCCGGATCCCCGTGCAGGGCGCGCGCGCCAATGACGGGGCTGATCCCGCCATCGAGATCCAGCACCGGGGCGAAGCTCAGATCCACTCCGCAGGCGCGGAGCTCCGCAGCCATGACCCACGCGGTCCTCTGTGCGGTCAGCCGAGCCTGATGCGGGTCGAGATCGTTCAGGCGACCCAGCCAAGAAGCGGGGGGAAGCGGCGTGAACCCCTCGCGGAATCGCTGCACGCGCCCACCCTCCTGATCCACCGCGATCAACAGCGGCGGCTCGCGCACGGCGTGGATGTCCCGCGTGAGATCATGCAGTTGCTGCACATTCTGAAAGTTGCGGGCAAAGAGGACGACGCCACCGACGGCCGGGTGGCGCAGGAGTTCCCGCGACTGCGCGGGGAGTTCCACCCCCTCGATACCGATCATCAACGGGCCCAGCATGGCGTGCCCCTCCCTGTCGCCCCGAATCAGCCGCCCCGGGTCGGCATCGGCCGGCTCGGCCAGCGCGAACCGATCCAGACCGGGGTGCCCGCATCCACCGCGTCGAACAGCTCGATCACGTCCGCGTTGCGCATGCGGATGCATCCGTGGGAGCACGGCACACCGACAGGCTCGCTGTCCGGGCACCCGTGGATGTAGATGAACCGCTTCATGGTATCCACCGCACCGAGGCGATTCACCCCGCGCTCCAGGCCGGATAGCCACAGGATACGACTCAGGATCCAGTCACGCTGCGGGTGCTCTCGGTGCAGGGCCGGTGTCCACACCTCGCCGGTCGGGCGCCGGGCCACGAACACCGCCCGGCAGGGCTGATCGGCGCCGATGCGGGCCCGCACGGAGTGCCAGCCGCGCGGGGTCCCGCCACCGCCATGGCGCTCCCCGGGACCGCGGGCAGCCGTGGCCACCGGGAACACGCGCAGCGCGGCCTCCCCCTCGTGGAGGGTCAACCGCTGCGCCGGCAGATCAACACCCAGCCAGCGTTGCGGCAGGGCACAGCTCACCGCGCGGCCCATTGCGAGTAGGGGTTCTGGATGAGGCAGACGTTGTAGTAGCGCGGGTCATCGGAGACCTCCTCGCCGACCCAGGGGGGGCACTCGAAGTCCTCATCGGCATCGCCGAGCTCGATTTCGGCAACCACCAGTCCCGCGTTGTCGCCCTCGAAGACATCAACCTCCCACGTATGCCCCGCCCACGGCACCTCGTAGCGCACCTTCTCGATCTGCGGCCGCTCGCAGAGCTCCGCGAGCATCTCCTCGGCATCCCGCAGCGGGATCGGATACTCGTACTCACGGCGTTCCACTCCCAGGGTGGCGCTCTTGATGTTCAGCCACGCCTGCTCTCCGGCGACGCGCACACGGATCGAGGCGCGCTGCGCCCCCACCAAATACCCCTGGCGCATGCGCTGTCCGGTATCGGCATGCTCACGCCAATCATCGCCGCTGAGCAGAAACTTGCGCTCGATTTCTTGCGCCACTTCATCCTCCACTTGAACCACGTGAATGGCGTTACCATACAACCCGTAGCGTGCGCCGTCACAACGGCGCCCCCCCTCGCCGAGGACGGCCCGAGGCATTACACTATCGGCCCTTTCCGTCACGGAGGGTGTGAACCTGATGCCGAAACTCGTCCTACTGCGTCACGGCCAGAGCATCTGGAATCTCGAGAACCGGTTCACGGGCTGGTACGACGTCGACCTGAGCGATCAGGGAATCGACGAAGCCCGGGAGGCAGGCGTCGCCCTACGCGAGGCGGGGATCACCCCGCAGGTCGCCTACACCTCGGTGCTTAAACGGGCCATTCGCACCCTTTGGTTGAGCCTCGCCGAACTCGACCGCATGTGGATCCCCGAGATCAAGGACTGGCGGCTGAATGAGCGCCACTACGGTGCACTCACCGGCCTGAACAAAGCGGAAACGGCCGAGCAGTACGGCGACGAGCAGGTCCACATGTGGCGGCGCAGCTACGACACCCCGCCCCCGGCCCTGGAGCCGGACGACGAACGCCACCCGCGCCACGATCCGCGCTACGCCGATCTGGATCCGCAGCAGCTGCCGGGTACGGAGTCGCTCAAGCTGACCCTGGAGCGCGTGCTCCCCTGCTGGGAGCGCGAGATCGCACCGGCGCTGCGCCAGTACGACTGCGTGCTCATCGCCGCCCACGGCAACAGCCTGCGTGCGCTGGTCAAGCACCTCGACGGGCTGGCTGATGACGCGATCATGAAGCTCGAGATTCCCACCGGACGGCCGCTGGTCTACGAGCTAGACGACAACCTGGGCGTGCAGCGCAGCTACTACGTCCAGGATTGACCGGAGCCCCCGCCGAGGAGGCACGCCCATGGGCGACGGGTCTGGCCACAAGGATCGAGCCGCCTCACCGCTGCCCCACCTGACAGGTAGCGGCGAGGCGCACATCGTCGATATCGGCGATAAGGCGGCCACGCGACGGGTGGCCGTCGCCGAGGGCTGGATCGCCCTGTCGGAATCGGCCTTCTCGGCCCTGGAGGCCGGCAACCTGAAAAAGGGCGACGCCTTGGCCACGGCCCGCATCGCCGGGCTGATGGCCGCCAAGCGCACGGCAGAACTCGTCCCCCTGTGCCACCCCGTGGCGTTGAGTCACGCCGAGGTTACGCTGACCCTGCAGGCGGAAAGCCACCGGGTCCATTGCCGCACCCGGGTTGAAACCACCAGCGCCACCGGGGTGGAGATGGAGGCGCTCACCGCGGTGCAGACAGCCCTGCTGACCGTCTACGACATGTGCAAGGGGCTCGACCGCGGCATGGAAATTGGCGGCGTCCGTCTCGTGCACAAGCGAGGCGGACGCTCCGGGCACTGGGGCGACGATCCGGACTAGGCGCCCAGGGCATCGACCTTGGCGGCGAGGATGAAGTCGTTCTCGTGCAACCCCTCGATCTTGTGCGTCTGGATCTGCACCTCGGCGTAGCCGTAGCCGAGGAGGATGTCCGGGTGGTGATCCTCCGCCTCGGCCACTTCCGTGACCCGATTGACGAAGGCCAGAGCATCAATGAAGTTGCGGAACTTGAAACGCCGGTAGATCATCCGGGCATCGGCATCCAGGGACCACTCGGGGACCTGCGCCAGCATGCCCTCCGCCTGCTCCCGGTCCATGGGGGCCACGCCGCCCTGGCACGGCACGCACGTCTTCTCGGTCAGACTCATCTCGACTACCTCCACGGTTGACCACGGCCCTTCCCGTCCAGTGTAGGTCCCCTCCCGGGAACCGGGACACCTTAAACGGCCCGCGGGATTTGCCTACGGGACCAGGAGCGCGCGGAAGTCGTTGACGTTGGTCAGCGTCGGCCCGGTGTGCAGCAGCCCCCCGACGGCCTCAAAGAAGCCGTAGCTGTCGTTCTTCGCCAGGTGCGCCCAGGCGTCCAGCCCTTGGGCACAGGCGCGTTCCAGGGTGGCCGGATCGACCAGCGCGCCGGCGTTGTCTTCACTGCCGTCGATGCCGTCGGTATCGGCGCAGAGCAGGTGGAAGCCCGGGATCCCGTCGGCAGCCAGGGCCGCCGCCAGGGCCAGCTCGGTGTTGCGCCCCCCCCGGCCCGAACCGCGCACGGTCACCGAGGTCTCGCCACCGGAGAGCAGCACACAGGGCGGCGGCACCGGCGCGCCCCAACGCCGGCAGGAGCGACCCATGCCAATCAGTACGCGCGCCACCTCGCGGGCCTCGCCCTCGATGGTGTCGCCCAGTACCAGCGGGGTCACACCATCCGCCCGGGCCGCCTGCGCCGCGGCCTGCAGGGCTGCCTGAGCCCCGGCGACCACATGGCATGACACGCGCCGCAGACGCGCATCATCGGGCCGCGGGGGTGGCTGCGCCTGCTCCAGCGCTGCGGTGACCGAGGGGTCGCAGGGCACTTGATAACGATCCAGGATTCGGCGCGCATCCTCCGGTGTCGAAGTATCCGGGCTGGTGGGGCCGGAGGCGATGGTCGCCGGATCGTCTCCCGGCACGTCGGAGATCAGCAGGGTGACGACCCGCGCCGGGTGGGCGCGCGCAGCCAGGCGCCCGCCCTTCACTGCCGACAGGTGACGGCGGACGGTGTTGATGGCATCGATCGGTGCACCGCTGCGCAGCAGGGCCCGGGTGGTCGCCTGCTTCCCAGCCAAGGTCAGCGGCGGTGCAGGGGCGGTCAGCAGCGCCGACCCACCCCCGGAGAGCAGCACCAGGACCAAGTCGTCCGACCCCAGGCCGTCGAGCTGGCCGAGCAGCTCCTGCGTCGCTTCAACACCCGCCTCGTCCGGCACCGGATGGCCGGCCTCGCGCACCACAATGCTGCCGGTAGCCATGGCGTGTCCGTACGGCACGATCACGGTGCCGCTCAGCGGGCCAGTCCAGTTCGTTTCGACGGCTGCTGCCATCGAGGCAGCCGCCTTGCCAGCGCCCACAACCACCGTCCTGCCCGCCCCGGGCTCCGGGAGCATGGGGGGCAGACAACGGGCCGGATCCACCGCCGCCAAAGCCGCCTGGAACCAACGCTCAAGCCACACCCGAGGGTCCTGGCGCTCCGCTCCCATGGCAACCTCCGCTTCCTGCAGGCCCTAGGGGGCATCTTTGCACACCTGATCCGCAAATGCTCTAATGCGGCTCAAGACGGAAGCGGGGGTGCCCCCCGGCCAGCCGGCCGGGGGGCTGAGAGAGTCCCTTGGAACCTGATCCGGTTCGTACCGGCGTAGGGAGCTTCCGGGTGGTGCGCGCCAGCCTCGGGCTGAGCCCGCACGCTCTACACCCGCCCCGCTCCGTCTCCAAACGGCCAATGACAAGGGAGATGGAGCCTTGAACGAGATGGATTCCGCAACCACCCGTCCGCCGACCCCGGATCAGACCCGCGACACCAGCAACTGTCCGCTCAGCCAAGCCGTCCGCGAGCGTGCCTGTGCAGCCGCCGGCCCGTTCCCGGCTTCGCACCGGGTCTACCTGCAGGGAAGCCGGGAGGATCTCCGGGTGGCCATGCGCGAGATCGTCCAGAGCCCGACCCAGACCATCGACGGGCCGCGCGAGAACCCGCCCCTGCGCGTCTACGACACCGGCGGCCCCTACACGGATGCCGAGGCCAAGCTCGACCCCGCCCGGGGCATCCACCCCGTCCGCGCTCCCTGGATCGCCGAGCGCGGCACCAGGACCCCCACCCAGCTCGACCACGCGCGTGCCGGCGTCATCACCCCGGAGATGGAGTACGTCGCCCTGCGCGAGGGCCTGTCGGCGGAGTTCGTGCGCGACGAGATCGCCCGCGGCCGGGCCGTGATCCCGGCCAATCATCGCCACCCCGAGGCGGAGCCGATGGCCATCGGCCGCCATTTCAAGGTCAAGGTCAACGCCAACATCGGCAACTCGCCGCTGAGTTCCGGCATCCCGGAAGAGCTCGAGAAGCTCATCCACGCCGTGCGCTGGGGCGCCGACACCGTCATGGACCTGTCCACCGGCGAGGCTATCCACGAGACCCGCGCCTGGCTGCTGCGCAACTCGCCGGTGCCGATCGGCACCGTGCCGATCTACCAAGCGCTGGAGAAGGCCGGACGCCCGGAAGACCTCACTTGGGAGGTGTTCCGCGACACCCTCATCGAACAGGCCGAACAAGGGGTGGACTACTTCACCATCCATGCGGGCGTACGCTACAACCACGTCGACCTGGCCCGCGGCCGTCTGACCGGGATCGTCTCCCGCGGAGGATCGGTCATGGCCAAGTGGTGCAGCCACCACCAGGCCGAGAGCTTCCTCTACGAGCGCTTCGACGAGATCTGCGAAATCCTGGCCCGCTACGACATCACCATCTCCCTCGGTGACGGCCTGCGGCCGGGCTCCGTGGCCGATGCCTCGGACGAGGCACAGCTGGCCGAGCTGCGGACCCTGGGTGCGCTCACTGAACGCGCTTGGGCCCACGGCGTGCAGGTCATCATCGAGGGACCGGGGCACATCCCGATGAACCAGATCGAGGAGAACATGCGCCTGCAGAGCGAGACCTGCCTTCAGGCCCCGTTCTACACCCTCGGCCCCATCGTCACCGACATCGCGCCGGGGTACGACCACATCACCTCGGCCATTGGTGCAGCACAGATCGGCTGGCACGGCACGGCGATGCTCTGCTACGTCACCCCGAAGGAGCACCTGGGGCTGCCCAACGCCGATGACGTGCGCACCGGCATCGTCACCTACAAGGCGGCCGCCCACGCGGCGGATGTGGCGCGCGGCCACCCGGGGGCACGCGATCGGGACGATGCGCTCTCCCGCGCCCGCTACGAGTTCCGCTGGGAGGACCAGTTCAACCTCTCTCTGGACCCGGAGCGGGCCCGTGCCTATCACGACGAGACGCTGCCGAAGGCCTCCCACAAAGAGGCGGCCTTCTGCTCGATGTGCGGGCCCCGCCACTGCGCCATGGCGATCAGCCAGGAGCTGTGAGCCGGACCGCGGCGCCCCAATAGGTTTGTGCTATCACAGCGGTTCAGAATAAAGACTGTACGCATCGGGGCGCGATGCTTAAGGTAGGAACCGTAACGTTCGAGCTATCGCCAACAGTCCTCCGCAACATCGGCGGCCGCCCCCAGCCGCCACCGGCGTTTCCGACTCCACATGACGATGACGTTCGCCGCCCTCCGGGGCGGCTTTTTTTTGTGCGCCCTCACCGGCGGCCGCCTAGCCGAAGTCCTCGAGCATGGCCCGCAGGCCACCGCCACGCACCGTACGCTGGCGCACCGCCGTCTTCAGGACGCCCGGCTGCGACTCCAGCAACGTGAACCACTGACTGGCCCGGGTGATGCCGGTGTAGAGGAGCTCCCGGGTGAGCACCGGGCTGGGCCGATCCGGCAGCAACAGCGCCGCGTGGCGAAACTCCGAGCCCTGGGCCTTGTGTACCGTCAGGGCGAAAGCCGTCTCCACCGACTCCAGCCGATGGGGCGGGATCCAGCGGATCCGCCCGCTGCCATCGGCGGCGCGGAAGGCAACCCGCAGCACCGCCTGCCGGTCCTCTTCGGCGCCCTGCGCCTGGGGCCCCTGCACCAGCGAACGCGGGACCCGAAGGGCGATGCCGATATCCCCGTTGATCAGCCCCAGGCCATAGTCGTTGCGGGTGACGATCACCGGCCGCCCCTCGTACCAGACCCCCTCCCCGTGGATCAGACCGCGCTGGCGCAGCGCTGCCGCCAGGCGCTCATTCAGGGCCTCGACCCCGTACGGTCCGCGCCGCAGTGCCGCCAGCAACTGGAACGCCCCGTGCGTCCCCAGCACCTGCGCGGCCCAGTCGGCGTAGGCCGCGGCGGACGCATCCCGGTCCGGCCGCAGCGCCTGGATCTCCTGCAGATAGGCCGCATGCCCGACCCCGGTCTGCCCGCCGTCCACCGCCCAGTCGATCAGCGCCGGATCGTGCTCGGCGTCGCTGAGCTTCACCCGCGCCAGGTCGCCCTCGTGCCCATAGCCCCAGGCCTCGACCGCCGCCTGGTCACCGGCATTCACCGCCCGAGCCAGGCGGCCGATGCCGCTGTCGGCACCGAAACGGTGACTGTGCCGCAGCATGACGACGTGTTGGTCGATCCCCCCGCCGTCGGGATCGATCAGCGCCGGCGGGATGCGCTGACCGCTGACCGCCTCCAGCCACTCGGCGGTCTCGGGCCGATAACCGCCCCGATCCGCCCGGGCGCAGAGCTCGCCTAGGATGGCGCCGGCCTCCACCGAGGCCAACTGATCCTTGTCGCCGAGCAGCACCAGCCGGGCCCCATCCGGCAGGGCCTCCAGCAGCGCCGCCATCAGCTCCACATCGATCATCGATGCCTCATCCACGACCACCACATCGGCGGCCAGGGGCTCCCCGGCGTGGTGGCGGAAGCGCCGCCCGCCGCCTGCGCCCAGCAGCCGGTGGACCGTCACCACCTCGGTGGGGATCCGTGCGCGCAGCTCGGCGCCGCCCTCCAGCGCCTCCAATCCCAGCCGATCCACCGCCCCGGCGATGCTCGCGTTCAGCCGCGCCGCCGCCTTGCCGGTGGGCGCCGTCAGACGGATGCGCGGGGCCCCGCCGTGGAGCCCCTGCAGCAACGCCAGCAGGCGCAACACCGTCGTGGTCTTGCCGGTCCCCGGTCCGCCGGTGATCACACTGAAACCGCCCCCGGCGGCCACCGCACAGGCGACCCGCTGCCAATCCGGGCCACCGTCCGCCGGCGCGCCGAACAACCCATCCAGCCAGCGCCGGACCGCGGCCGGGTCGAGCTGCGCGCGCCACTGCGCCGCTGCATCGACGCGCTGGCGCACCGCCTGGGCGATGGTGCGCTCGCAGGCCCAGTAGCGGCGCAGGTAGAGCCTCGGTCCGTCGCGCACCAGCGGTGTGGACCCGGGGCCGCTGCCCACCAATTCCGGGCACGCCAGCTGCCGCTCAAAGGCATCCCGACCGCCGGCGGCGGCCAGGAGCTCCCCGGGAGGCCTCACCGGCTCGGGGGTTTCGGCGGTCTCCGGCGGCAGGCTCAGGACCGGCTCGGCCCGCTCCCAGAGTTGATCGAGATCCAGGCAGACATGGCCACGGCCGGCCTGATGACTGGTCAGCGCCGCGGCCAGCAGCAGCAACGGCGGCGCATCGGGCACCTGCTCACGCAGGAACTCCGCCAGGGCCCCGTCCAGCGGGCGCAGCCAGCCCAGCGCCTCGGCCTCGCGCAGCCACTGGAGGATCGCCTGCTGATCGAAGCGCTCGCTCACGGCACCTGCTCCTGCTGTCCATCCGGCCCGTCGCGCAGCCACCCATCGAGCTCCTCGATCAGGGCCCGCGGCGGACGGGCTTGGAACACGCCCTGCCCCGGCGCCTGTACACCGCGCAGAAAGAAATAGAAGCCACCACCAACGTGGCGGTCGTAGTCGTAATCCGGCAGCCGGGCACGCAGGAGCCGGTGCAGCGCCAGGGTGTAGATCACCAGCTGCAGGTCGTAGCGGCGCTCCAGCACCTCGGCCTCCAGATGCTCCGGGGCGTAGTGTCCATCGCCACCGCCAAGCCAGTTGGACTTGTAGTCAGCCACGTAGTAGCGCCCCTCATGGCAGCAGACCAGGTCGATGAAGCCCTTGAGCATGCCGTTGAGCCGCGCCGGGGCCACCGGTGGGCGGGCCCGGCCCGGCAGCAGATGCTGGCACACCCTTTCATCAAGCCGCTCGGCGCGCAGCGGCTGGGTCTCGATCAGGAACTCCAGTTCCGCCTGATAGGTCTGCAGCCGTCCCAGCGCGAGGGGCGTCTGCGCACCGGGCAAGGAGAGCTCGGCAGCGAGCAGCGCGCGCAGCCAGCCCTGCACCGTGGCCGTGTGATCCTCCCAACCGCGAAAGCGGCAGCGCCGCTCCACCTCGGCATCCAGCCCCTCGGGCTGCGACCCGGCCACGGCCAGGCCCAACTGCGTCGCCACCCACTCCAGAAGGTTGTGCAGGAAGGTGCCGGCATCCGGACCGCGCGGGAAGCCGTGCCAAGAGCCGGCCGTCCCCCCGGCCTCCTGGGCCGGCGCCTGCCCCGACTCCTCGCGCAGCACGTCCTCGGCCGCGCTCGCCGGCGCCGAGTGGGCGCTCCCACCGGTATCGTGGCGAACCAGGGCGCTGTAGCTGGCGATCCACCAGGCATCCGCGGCCCGCCGCCGGGGCCGACACGGCTCGCCGAGCGGCGGCAGCGCCGGATCCCCGACGAAACGATTCGGGGCATCGAGCAGCGGCTCGCTGACGGTGATTCCCGGATCGACGGCCGCGGCCTGCTTTAGCACGGCCTCAAGGCCCCCGGGTTCCACCCCATCCGGTCCAGCGAGCAGATAGCCCGCCGCGCTGCGCTCGAGCAGGCTGCGCTTGGTGTTGCGCACCGTGATCGGCGCCATGCCGACCCAGCAGGCGTGCTGGGCGCGGGTCAGGGCGACGTAGAATAGCCGCAGGTCCTCGGCCAGGCGCTCGGCCTCGGCCACCTCGACGTCCTCCGCATCGAGCTCGAAACGCCAGCGCAGCCGCCCATCCCGATCCGGCACCCGGCGGGGCGCGTCCCCGGCGCTGACCGCGCGGAAGGTGCAGGCAAAAGGCAGGAAGACCAGCGGATACTGCAGCCCCTTGGACTTGTGGATGGTCACCACCTTGACCAGATCCTCGTCGCTTTCCAGGCGCAGGATCTGGTCCTCGGCCCGGTCGCTCCCCTGCTGGCGCAGCTCCACCAGATGGCGGATCAGCGCCTGCTCACCGTCGTGCTCCCGCGCCCACTGCTGCAGCAGCTCGGCGAGGTGGAGCAGATTGGTCAGCGAGCGCTCGCCGCCACCGGTGGCCAAGAGCCGCTGCGGCACGGCGAAGTCGTGCAGGAGGCGGTGGAGCATCGCCAGCACCCCCCGGCTGCGCCAGAGTCGGCGATACCCGCCGAACTGCTCGATGCGCCGCTCCCAGGCCAGCTCATCGGTGACCAGCCGGTCGAGCTCGCTCAGCGCCAGCCCCAGGGTGGGCGTGGCCAGGGCCGCCCGTACGAGGCCCTCCTCCGTCGGCTCGGCACAGGCGCGCAGCCAGCGCACCAGATCGTCGGCCTCGGCGGTGGCCAGCACCGAGTCGTTATCAGAGAGGTAGACACTGCGCACATCGCGGGCGGCCAACGCCTCCTGGATGGCGCGCGCCTCGTGGCGATCACGCACCAGCACCGCCATATCCCGCGGGCGCACCGGCTCCAGGCGACCATCCGGGTGGCGGAACCCGGTGACGGCCGGCCGCGCCGCACCGCCGTTGAGCAACGCCACCATGCGCGCGGCACACGCCTCGGCGTAGACCGGGAGGTAGGCGTTTTTCGCCACCGACACGCCGGGGTCGTGGCACCAGAGGTTCAGCGCCGGGTGCTCCGCCCCCGCCTCCTCGAAGCACTCGGCGCGCCCCTGGGCCTGCACCGGGTGGAAGGGCAACCCGCCCCCGGGGCCGCCCCGGAAGGCGAAGGCGCCCGCCGGCCAGCTCTCCTCGGCCCGGGCGAAGAGCTGGTTGACCGCGCCGACCAGCGCCTCGCTGGAGCGGAAGTTGCGCGGCAGCGTGTAGTGCCGCCCCGCAGTGGCCGCCCGGGCGCGCAGGTAGCTGTGGATGTCCGCCCCGCGGAAGCCGTAGATCGCCTGCTTGGGATCCCCGATGAGGAACAGCCCCAGCCCCGGGTCGTTGTCCGTGATCCGGTAAACCGTCTCGAAGAGCTCGTACTGGACCGGGTCGGTGTCCTGGAACTCGTCGATGAGCGCCACCGGGAACTGGCTGCGGATGGTCTGCGCCAGACGGGCGCCGCCGGGGCCGCGCAGGGCATCGCGCAGCCGCGTGAGCAGATCCTGGAAACCGAGCTGCGCCCGGCAGCGCTGCTCGGCCTGGAAACGCCGGGTGATCCAAAAGGCGGCGGCGCGCAGGATCGCCACCCCGGGTGCATCCAGTTCCGCGTGGCGGTCCAGTGCCTGGAAGGCGCGATGGAGCGACGCCGGCAGGCTCTGGCCCTTCTTGTGTCGCGACGGGTCCGCCAGGCCGGCGGCGCTCATGCGCTCGAGCAGACCCGGGTCGGGCTTGCCCTGATCATTCAAAGGCACCGGTTGGGCCGGATCGTCCGCCCAGGCCGCCATGCGCTCAAGCAACCGGTGCGGGTTCTTGTACTTATTGCCGTTGAGCACCCGGCGGTGCAGATCGAGGAACTCGGCCTCCACCGCCTCGCGCTCCTCGCGCCAGGGCGCCTTGATCGCCTCCAGCGCCTCGTGCCAGGCGCTCAGGCGCTCGGCCAGGCCGTGGGGCTCGAGCAGGCAGCCGTCCGCGTCGTCGACGAGCTCCTCATCGGCGCCGATCAGGCGCGACAGCGCCCGCTGCAGGGCCTCCGGGTCCGCCGCCCCCACCGCGTGCCGGAAGAGCTGGAAGGCCGCCGGATCGAGGGGATAGACGAAGGTCCGCCAGTAATCGCGGACCGATTCGGCGAGCAGATCGCCGGGGTCGGTCTCCAGATCCTGGGTGAAAAGACTGCCGCTGTCGAAGGCGTGCTCGCGCAGCATCCGATAGCACCAGGCGTGGATCGTGGCCACGGCCGCCTCGTCCATCCACTCGGCGGCCAGCTCCAGCACCCGGGCGGCCTGGGCCCGTTCCGAGTGCTGCGGATACGCCTGCAGCAGCCCATCGAGAAACGGATCCACCTCCGCGGCCTGCTCCGGATCCCGGAAGACCGCGGCCGCCTCCGCCAGGCGGCTGCGTATGCGCTCGCGCAGCTCGCGGGTGGCCGCCTCGGTGAAGGTCACCACGAGGATCTGCGGCGGGGTCAGCGATCGCCCGAACGCGGCCTCACCCCCGTGGTTGAGGACCAGGCGCAGGTAGAGCGCGGCGATGGTGTAGGTCTTGCCCGTACCGGCGCTGGCCTCGATCAGCCGCGACCCTTGCAGCGGGAAGCGCAGCGGCTCGAGCGCGCTGGCGTCCTCAGCCGTGCCCATCGCCGTCCTCCGTGTACGCCTGGACCGCCCGCCACAGCGGCGCGTAGAGCGCCTCGCGCCAGATCGGGAAGCCCTCATCCTCCAGCCAGTCCACCGCCCGCGGGAAGGCGCGCAGGTCGTGGGCGTCGGCGGCCGCCCGGATGTAGGTATCCCCGGCGTAGACCCGTTCGGCCGCGGCCGCCGGATCACCGCGCTCCTCGTCCTGCGCGGTCAGCCAGGCGCAGGTTGCCTGGCAGGGCACCGGCAGCGGCCGGCGCTGCGCCTGCGCCCAGCCAGCAAGCAGCTGGCTCAGGTGCTCGCCGGCCTGCCCCGGCTCCAGCGGCGCCAGGGCCACGTCGAGGTCGTGTCCGACGATCACGGTCGTCAGCGGCTCGCCGGCCGCGTTGGCCATCAGGTGGGTGACCCAGGGTGCGGCCAGCAGGTCAAAGCGCCAGCGCACCTCCCGGCGGTTGACCGCCAGGCGACTGAGGTGGTGGGTCAGGCGCACACGCCGCTGCCCGTCACTGCGGATCCCATCCACCCCGCCCTCCAGCTGCCAATCCCCGTGGCGGTGCGTCAGCCGCTGCAGCGGCTCCAGCTCCTGGGCGAAGGTGGCCAGATGCCGGTGGTAGCGCTCCAGCTGCTCATCGGCCTCGAGCTGGAGCGTCTCGGCCCAGACGGTGCCGGCCGGGCCCAGCGGCAGCGCGCCGGTGCGCTGCAACCGCTGCGCCTCGGCGGCCAGGCGTTCGCGGCGCATCTCGGGATCGCCGGCGGCCTCTCGCCCGGCCAGAAAGAGCGCCTCGCGCATCTGCCAGCGGGTCAGCCCGTCGAGGCCGAAGGGCTCCTGGTCCTCACTGGCCAGCGGATCGTCGTCGAAATGGACCCCCAGGCGACGGTTGAAGAAGGTCTTTACGGGCTGCTTGAGCAGCGCCCCCAGGGTTTCGGGCGTGACCGGCGCCGGCGGCTCCTCCACCGGCCGCTCGGGCAGCGTCGTGACCAGAGGTTCGGACTCGCTCTCATCGCCCTGGTGGGCCGCCCACCACTCGCGGGCGTAGGTGTAGTGGCGCGCCGAGGGGTCGGTCTGGAAATTCTGGCGGCTGAACGGCTGCAGCGGGTGCTCGACGGTCAACGCCTCGAGCAGACCGCCGCCGTGCCCATCGTCGGCCAGGCGCCAGCCGGCGGCCAGGTGATCGCGCAGCTGACCGACCAGCACCGAGGGCGGACGCGGCTCGTTATCGCGCACGCTGCGCCCGATCCAGCTGATGTAGAGCCGATCCCGGGCCGAGAGCAGCGCCTCGAGGAAGAGGTAGCGATCGTCCTCGCGGCGCGAGCGGTCGCCGGGCCGGTAATCGTCGGCCATCAGATCGAAATCCAGGGGCGTGGGGCTGCGCGGGTAGTCGCCATCGTTCATCCCCAGCAGGCAGACGTGGCGGAAGGGGATCGCGCGCATGGGCATCAGGGTGCAGAAATTCACCGCCCCGACCAGGAAGCGCTGGCTCAGTCGCGTATCCTCCAGCGCCTGCAGCCAGTGCTCGCGCACCACGTTCAGCGGCAGCGGCTCGGCGAACGCCCCGCTCTCGCAGTCCCGCTGCCACTTCTCCAGGGCATCGCGCAGCCGCTCCAGGGTCAACGACTCCGCCTCGCCGGAGGGCTCGAAGTAGGTCTCCAATAGCCGCTGCAGCCGCTCGCCCCACTGCTGTGGGGTGGCCTCCGCGCGCAGCTCGCCCCAGGTGGCCTCCAGGGCGCCGACCAGCCGCTCGAGACGCCCGACGAGGGCGGCGTCCAGCCCGCCCACCTGCGCATACGGTTCGACCCCAGACCACGCCTCGCCGGCGCCGACGGCGTAGCCGAGCAGCATACGGCGCAGGCCAAAGCGCCAGGTGTTCTGCTCTAACCCCTCGGGCAACTGCAGCCCGGCGCGCTGATCGGGGTTGAGCCCCCAGCGGACCCCGGCCTCCTCCGCCCAGCCGTGCAGGGTGGCCAGATCCGCCTCGGTGATCCCGAAGCGCCGGCGCAGCGCCGGCGCCTCCAGCAGATCGAGCAGGTCACTCAGCCCGCAGCGCGACTCGGGCAGGCTCAGAAGCTGCTCCACGGCGATGAGCAGCGGATCCAGCCCGCGCTCGCCCTGGTCGGCCACCGTGTAGGGGATATGGCGCGCATCGCCGGCATCGAAACGGCCGAAGACGGCCTCGATGTGCGGGGCGTAGGCGTCGATATCCGGCACCATCACGATCACATCGCGTGGGCGCAGCGACGCATCCTCCGAGAATGCGGCGAGCAGCCGATCATGGAGGACCTCGACCTCACGCTGGGCGCTGTGGGCGAGATGGAACTGCAGCGACGCATCCTCGCACCCGACCGCCGGCCAGACCTCCCGGGTCTCGGCCAGCGGCCGCAGCTGGAGGATATCGTCCTGGAGCTGGCCGAGCAGCGATCCGGTCTCCGGGTTACTGAAGAGATCGATGCGCTCGCCCGCCTGGGCCAGGGCCCGGTGGGGATGGGCCTGGGGGTCTTCGTGGGCGTCCAGCAGACCGATGTAGTCGCGGCCCTGCTTGCCCCAGGCGGCGAGCAGGGGGTGGGCGTGGTTGTGCAGCTCCTCCGCCTCCAGCACCTCGGGCATGCCGGCCTTGCGCGGCCGCCGCCCGGGGCCGGCACGCAGCAGATCCTTATCGGCGATGATATCCGCCCAGTAGAAGGCGCAGGGGTTGTGGACGAAAACGAGCACCTGGGCGAAACGCGAGAGCTCCTGCAGCGCCTCCAGGGTCTGGCGCGGCAGCGACGAGATGCCGAAGACGATCACCCGCCGCGGCAGACCGGCCGGCGCGGTGTCCAGGCTTGCGATGCGCTCCCGGTAGAGCTGATGGACCGTGGCCTGGCCCGCCTCACCCGCCACCTCGGCCAATTCCGCGCACACGGCGCGCCAGAGCGAGGCCTGCCAGCGCTGCGTCTCGGCCAGATCGCGCGCCTGACCGCGCGCATCGCGGCAGACGTCCTCGCCCCGCGACCAGTCTGCCAACCAGTCCGCACGGTAGACCTGGTACTGATCGAAGAGATCCGCGATGCGTGCCGCGAGCTGGTAGCGCTTGCGCCCATCCGGGTCGTCGGCCAGGAAGCCGCGCAGCGGTTCGAACCCAGGCTGATCACCGAGTGCGGGGAGCAGGCGGGCCAGCCGCCAAAGGAGCGGATCCTTGCCGAAGGGCGACTCGCGCGGGGCGCCCTCCGGGCCGAGGACCGCGCGGTAGACCGACCAGAGAAAGCGCGCCGGCAACTGCATGGAGACCGCCGCGGCGATCCCACAGCCGCCCTGCTCCGCCTCCGGGTGTCGCGCCAGGGCCAGGCGCAGCCACTGCGCCATGCCATTGCTCTGGACCAGGAAGACCTCGTCCTCGAGTGGTGCCAGCGGGTGGCGCTGCACCCACTCCACGGCCACCTGCCGCAGGTCCTCCAGGCGATTGCCATGGATGGTCAGAAAACCAGGTTCGATGGGCTCCTCGGCCGCCAAGCGGGGCTCCTTTCCGCCGGAGTCTGAACACGCACCCGCGCCTGCCCCACCCGGGTGCGGTCCAGGCCCCTGCGCCTAGCGGCAGTCCCCCTGCACCGAGCAGCTCCGGCTGTAGCGACGGCGTGCGTACCAATCGTAAAGCGGCTCCATGGGCCTGACCAGCCCCAGCCCGCGCACGACCCGCGACGCCCAACGCCAGTAGGGAAGATAGGACCAGACCAGGGCAAAGGCGTCCACGCCGCTGCGCATCACGCCATCGGCGTCCCGGCAGTGGAAGCGCTGCATGGCCTGATCCCAGGTCAGCTCGGTGTCGTCGAGCGCCCCCGGTGCGTGCAGATCGCGCCATTCCACCGCTCCGGCGGTATCCAGGCGCTGATAGAGGCCGATCTCGCGACTACAGACGGGGCACTGCCCATCAAAGAATACGACCGGTCGTGTGGTGGATGCGGTCATCGTGGGCTCCTCGCCGTGTTTGTCTGGAACAATTCTAGATCTCAGCCTAGCATCAGACAGCCCACAAAACACGGGGCATCTACCCTGCCGGCGCGCCGAGGGCCGCCGGGCCACCCTGGCCATCGGCCACGCCCGCGGATAAGCTGAGATCACCATCGCGGACCACTGGCCCGCAGCCATCCAGCCCCGGAAGGAGCCCGCCATGTCCGGAACGGAATCACCCGCCGCCTACCTCCTGGACGACTTCACCGCCGCGGACGGCCGGGCGGCGATCGGCACCGCCTGGCAAGGGTTCACCGACCGGGTCATGGGCGGGCGCTCGGACATGCACGCCGGCATCGTCGAGACGGACCGGGGGCCAGCCCTCCGGCTCAGCGGCCAGGTCCGGCTCGAGAACAACGGCGGGTTCATCCAGAGCCGACTGCCCCTCGCCCCATCCGGTGAAAGCTTCGACGCCTCCGCATGGTCGGGTTTCGGCGTCACCGTGCGCGGAACGCCCGGCCCGTACTACCTGCACGTGCGAAGCGCCGACACCCACCAACCGTGGCAGCACTACCGCGCCCCCTTGGCCGTCGCGGAAGACTGGCAGGACGTCGTGGTCCCCTTCACGGCCTTCGAACCACGGGGACTGCAGGCGGACCTCGATCCGGCACGGCTCACGTCGGTGGCCGTGGTGGCCTACGGGGCAGCGTTCGAGGCGCGGGTGGAGGTCGCCCGGCTGGAGCTTAGCGCGGCCCACCCCTGAGCCGCGGCGGGCGCCCGAAAAAAGAAAAGCCCCGAGCCGGAAACCGGCTCGGGGCTTTGCGGAGGACTGTATCGCCCTGCTTGTTTGGTGGAGCCAGGCGGGATCGAACCGCCGACCTCCTGCATGCCATGCAGGCGCTCTCCCAGCTGAGCTATGGCCCCGTTGCGTTATGTGTGCGTATTCTAGGGATGGCCCCGGGGGTCGTCAACACCCCTCGGAGCCATTTACCCCACATTCTCTCGAACCCAGTCGACGGCCGCGCTGAGCCGCGCCACGGTCTCCTCGCGCCCGAGCAGCTCCAGCGTGGCATCGATCGGCGGCGAGACGGCACCGCCGGAGACCGCCACCCGAATCGGCTGGGCCACCTTACCCATCTTCACCTCGAAGGCCTCGGCCGCCTCGGTGACCACCCCGTGGATCGACTCGGCATCCCAGCTCGGCAGCCCGACAAAGAGGTGCTGGCAGTGCTCGAGGATCTCGGCGGTGCCCTCCTTAAAGTTCTTGCGCGCGGCCTTCTCCTCGTAGGCCTCCGGGCGGCGGTAGAAGAACAGGCTGTTGTCGGCCATCTCCACCAGCGTCTTGGCGCGCTCCTGCTGGGTGCGCACCACCGCCTCCAGCGACGGCCCCTCGGCAGGGTCCACGCCCCGCTCGGCGAGGAACGGCCCCAGGTGGCGGGCGATGTGATTCGGCGCCGCGCGCATGATGTGCTGCTGGTTGAGCCACTGCAGCTTGGAGGGGTTGAAGGTCGACGCCGAGTGGTTGACGTCGTTGATGTCAAAGAGCTGGATCAGCTCCTCGACACCGAAGACCTCCTGATCGCCGTGGGACCAGCCCAACCGCACCAGGTAGTTGAGCAGCGCCTCGGGCAGATACCCCTCGTCGCGATACTGCAGCACACTGACCGAGCCGTGGCGCTTGGACAGGCGCTTGCCGTCCTCACCGAGGATCATGGGCACGTGGGCGAAGCGCGGCGGTTCGACCCCCAGGGCCTGGTAGAGGTGAATCTGGCGCGGCGTGTTGTTCAGATGGTCATCACCGCGGATGACATCCGTCACCCCCATCTCCAGGTCATCGACCACCACGGTAAAGTTGTACGTCGGGGAGCCATCGCCGCGGGCGATGACCAGATCATCGAGCTCCGAATTGAGGAACTGGACCTTGCCGCGGATGGCGTCCTCGACCACCACGTGACCTTCCAGCGGCGTGCGGAAGCGGATCACCGGCTCATCGGCGACGTCCTCGGAAGGCGGCCCATCCAGATCCCGGCACCGGCCGTCGTAGCGCGGCTTCTCCTTGCGCGCCTGCTGCTCGGTGCGCAGCCGCTCCAGACGATCCTTGGTGCAGTAGCAGTAGTACGCCTGCCCGGAGTCGAGCAGCGTCTGCAGGTGCTCGCGGTACCGGTCGTAGCGCTCGGTCTGGTAGAAGGGGCCCTCGTCGTAATCGAGCCCGAGCCAGGCCATGCCCTCGAGGATGGCGTTGACCGCCTCCGGCGTGGAGCGCTCGCGATCCGTGTCCTCGATCCGCAGCACGAACCGGCCCCCGTGACGGCGGGTGTGCAGCCAGGAGTAGAGAGCGGTCCGGGCACCGCCGATGTGCAGGTAGCCTGTCGGGCTGGGCGCGAAACGCGTGCGGATCATGGTCATGGTGGCCTGTCTTCCTTCTTCTCCCCGTGCTGAAGGCGCGTATGCTACCAAATGCACCACCGCCCACGCGCCCCATTTGACGCAGGGAGACGGCGCCGGTACACTGCGCAGCTCAAGAGTTGGGCGGCTAGCTCAGCGGGAGAGCACTGCCTTCACACGGCAGGGGTCGCTGGTTCGATCCCAGCGCCGCCCACCAACCAAATCAACGGCTTAGAGCCGTCTCCGAGTCGGAACCCTTCGCTTCACAGACTGCTGCAAGGGGTTAGGGAAGGATTCCGTCTACGTTCGGTGTGACCGAGGACGCTCCCTCCCCTTCTGTATTCAGCTGAAAGCTTGGCCGAAGTGCTCGGTCAGAAGCTCACACGACCCCGAACATTAGTCTAAGACTGTAACGGCTGAGGTTCCAACCACGCTGACGAAGGGGGTTCCACCCTGCGAGATACGCTGAGCTTTGCTCGGCGCGATAACGTCCGCCATAACCGGCAGTGAAAAGGAGTGCCACGCAGGCGCGCCGCTTTTCACTGTCCGAGTTGATGGCGTTGTTCAGCATTCCCCTCAGACCGCCAACCTGTTGATCAGGATCCACGAACTTAAAAGGATGCCTACACAAAACACGGAGAAAGCAAAAAGTGAGTACCCATGACGGCGCCGAATAGTTCTTGATCTCTCTCGCTCGATTTCTGACGGCAGATCTAAAGAAAGGCTTCCCCTTTTTGGAAAGTAACCGATCACGAATACAACCGCCGCCGTTAAAAACAAAACCGGGGGAGCCAAAAAAACCAGCGCCTCACTTGACTGTAAGGAATAATCCTTTGGCAGAACCAGTTTCAACAGTGCGATATATATTGGAATGGCCCCAATGGTGGTGGTCGTCATGAATTTGCAGAATTCACGACCGACGTCGACGGAATCAACTAATAGCTTTTTTCCGGCTTCATAAAGCGCCTTGTTGTGAGGCGTAATGTCGCTTACTTCCTCCAACTCTACGCTAGGCCCACGATCTTTACTCGTTGCCATCTGCTAGTCCAACAACAGAGACGTTCTTTATGCGATCAGAGGACGTGTCTGTAAGTACAAAACGCGCTTGGAATTCTTCACTATTTGTTGGGCATGTAAAAATGCGAGTAAGTCGCACTTTTCGTTGAGGCTCATCAAAGTCCGCCTCGGTCATCATCTTTATCACCATCGAGCGCTCAACCTTGAGCTTGTAACGGTGACCGTCGGAGCATTTCGGGCATTTTGGTATTTCTAGGTATTCAATGCTCATGGTAACCCCCTCCCCGATATTGCCGAACCCCTGAGCTCAGCGGCGATTAAGGCCACGCGTACTTCTACGTAAGCAAAAGTGCGTGCCGGATCAAACGTCCGCTGTAACGATTTGTTCGGCGTCTTTGGCACGGCATGTCCAGCCTGACTGCTAATACGCCCAAGCATTCTGTTTGAAAAGCTCAATTTCTTCTGGGCTGATCACTTCCTTCTCACCTTCCACATCAGCCACAACCAGTTTCTTGACGTCAATCGCATTTCTTAGTGCCTCGCTGGCGACCCATCCGCATTCCCATAATTGAGGTTCGCCGCCGTTAACTATTTGGCATATAGGTTCATCGCTCTCAAACTGGATCCCTACTGCCTTCGGCTGCGTGACACGTTGTAGCCAGATTTCAAGATACCCGTTATACGGAACGCGTTTCAACTTGTCGCGAACCTTTGTCCACAATGTTTCCTTTTCTTCGCCAGGAGCCAGTGAAATTAGATGACTTAGAATGCCAGCAACTGCTGGGAACGTTGCTGGAGACACATGGGCGATATCAGTCGCTATGGCAACCTGTACCTCAAGGTCATCCGGCGCGCTCGATTGACTAGACACGCTGGCGTGAAATTCGCCCATTAGACGGCGGAGAGCGCCACTGTTCGGATACCGTTGACCAAATGCATGGAGTCTCATCAATTGTTTCTGGATAGTTTTGGCGTTATCGGTCCCGAGATCTTGAAGTTCAAGTCCTGCGAGCTTATCCGGTTTAATTGATCCATCCACGACGTTTCGGGAGGAAAAGGTTTTAGAAACGCCTAATTTCATCCCTACGGTTCGCAACTTGTCGCTTACGACCTTGAGCACTGACTCTGCTTTTTCGTCGCTATTTGCGAAGATACGATAGTCGTCGCGATATCGAAGAATTCTGATATCAGTGCGACTTCCTAGCTCATAATTTATGAGCTCGTCAACATACCCAAGTACGATTTCGGCGATGAAATCCATTAAAACAGAGCCCTGGGAAATTCCATTCGTCTGGCCGTGACGGCTAGACCGGATGTGAAAGTCGATCTTATTTCCAAGCAAGGAGTTTTTGCTTTTTTTATTTTTCGCCTCTTCGAACCCATGAATGGCCCAGGCAATGCTATGTGTGTACAACGATCCGTAGCAGTCGGTTACATCGGTATGAAGTAGATGGCTATATTCCAAGGAGTACGTTAGGGAACGCTGCTCTACAGCTTGCCACCAGCTCTTTATCTGGGTGGCAACATCGCCCTGGTGATCAACCGACATCACAGGAGCACTACAGCAATCGATGACCCCGTCTTCGAACTCTGCGATGCGAGCCTTGATTACGGCCCAGTTATCCTCATCACAGATGACGTTTACAAGCGAAACGTATATCGCTGGATGCATGAGCTCGTATGGACGCCAAGCGAACCTACCATCTTTGTTGGCAATGAAGTTGTAGTTGACATCCGGGAGTTCAGCTGGATTGCTCTCTTTCAACCGGGCAAACGTCCCGCCGTTTAGAACAGCCGCAACGTCCTTCAAAATCGGCTCAAAGCTAATGTAGCTCGGCATATCACCGTTAAAATAGCTGCTTCCCTTAAGGAAGTGAGTCCTTGCTTCTTCACTTGACAAGTCGATCAAGCGTTTCATTTTTTTGTAACGTTCCTCATGACGCCGAACGGGAAGCTGAGGTGCGCGAGTTTGCGAGCGTCACCTCGAGCGTTGAGTTATATTATTCAAGATCTCCTGCAAATACCTTTCTCGCGCCCCTCTTTCCGTCGAACTGCAATCCGCATCCTTTTTCCCAATCGCTCAACCGTTTTTCAAACCCCTTGTTTTCAGGTGTGAGGCAATCACCTAGACCGAATATATGAGTGGGTTTCAAGACTATTTGCCGGCCGCGCGTCGAAAGTTCTGCCTGCTGGACGAGGCAATCAAATATTGTCCTTTTATAGTCTCGACTCGCACTCACTTCATCTCCCCGTTCTGCTACGATCTCCAGAACTCTCTCCCTTGTTTCGTAAGACGCACGCGCACCTAGGATTACGCCCACTAACTGGGACGGTTCAAAACGGAACAGCCTCTCTTGGCGAGAATATTCGACGCGTTCCCCGAAAAGCCACGACGCTGGGGAGCGTAGCGTTATACGGGATTCGCACTCATACTCCCAAGACCTACTCTTCGTAAAGTAATGTTTTTGTTGCTTAGAAGCGAGATCTCGACGCTCTTGCTCTGAAAGGTCTACATTAGCGACCGACTCCGGAAAACGATAAAATGCGTTTAAGTAGTCGGGCTGTTCTTCATAAGTGATGTCACGGATCGTAAAAGACTCCGGGAGCCCCTGACTGATGTTTGGCGAGAAGCTTCTCGGCGTTTTTCTGGTGATAGATCGCTTCAAACCCTCCTTGTACTGCCAAATCGACGAATTGACGCTCCGAAATACTAAGCAGAATCCCTCGTGACGCCCCGCGTAGTGGGACCAAAGCAGAGGTTCATCCGGAACTCTCGCGAATGAGACGAAATAATTCTCTTCTGGTTTGTACGTCTCGTACGCCCGATAAATGCACTGCGCCATTGCGATTTGAACAATAGGATTGTCGATGCCAGCGGACGATCTAAGCATTTCACGGTAGTCAAGATCGGTGGCTTCATCGAATGTCAGTTCGCCGTTGGAACACATCTGCCTTGCAAGCGCGTCAGCCACTGCAGGTTCCTGCGCTGAAAGGTCCCGGAACGCCCACGCGAAAAACCTGTACCACCGATCGTAATCTACCGGGAATTTGTAGAATGCCGCACTATCGAATGGGTCGTTACATTCTGCGGCGGAAGAGAAGTACAGTTCGCTATAGAGCAACTCCTTGAAGCTTAGTTCCGATGGCGGTCTGTATCGGTAGTAAAGCATTGCCAGTTATCCCAGGTCGGTGGACACGATATAACAGCTGTATCGACAGATTCCGTGTATCCCGGTTGGGCCTGATTCTGTATATCCCGCAACGCGGAGATGAGGCGATTGCGTTGGTGGTCCCCGGTGCCGTAAGAGGGAGCTGCGCAGCACCAGGCAAGCCAGGGCAACGGAGATACTTGGAGGGCCCGTTGCGACGGTTCTTGAAGGGGCGCGTCCAAGTGGTACATCGTCACGGCGTTCCCAGAGGCAGGTAGCCGCCGGGTACCGGCCTCAGGCACAGGAGTCCATCGACACGCATGGTAGCGAGACGCTTTGTGGTTCTGGTGCCGCTGGGATGGGTGCTACCCCCAACAAGGTGCCGGGGGTGAAGGCGAGATGCATCAAACGACCGTCCTTGTGTCCTGATAGCGTCGCTGGGTGGCCCGTTGCCTCTACCGACGCAACATTTCCTTAAGTGTCCACCGTATCGGCTTGCACCCAACGCTGCAATCCATGCGGCGTCAACCGTTCACTGAGGCCCGGGTCGGATTCTTCCGGCACGGCGCTGTTGCGGAGCTGCCAGCCGGGGCCGTAAGGTCATGAGTGATGGCCTGCTGGACGCTTCCCCGCAGTGACGCTTCCAAGCGATTCACCGGATGATACCCTCTGGGTCCTGCGTACACGTCGTTCCGGCAGCAGGGAGCACGTTGCAGGGACGTTTCTTCGCCCGACGATGAACAATCAGGCCCCATGTCCGACCAAGATCCAGAGTCGTTCCGAGAGCTTCAGCAGCAGCTACAGAGTTTTGTAGCCGAGCGCGACTGGTCGCAGTTCCATACCCCGAAGAACCTGGCCATGGCCTTGACCGGCGAGGTCGGGGAACTCGTCGAGCACTTCCAATGGCTGAGCAACGAGGCTTCCGACAGCCTGCCGGCGGACAAGCTGGCGGAAGTGCGTCGTGAACTGGCGGACGTCCAGATCTATACGATGCTCCTTGCCAACCGGCTGGACTTGGATCTTGCGGCGGCCGTCCGCGACAAGATTGCCGAAAACGAAACCAAGTATCCGCCGGACCGCGCCTTCGGGCGGTCTGACAAGTACACCGATCTCTAACGACCCTGATGCTTGTCTATAGCGGCGACAAGAGCACCTTCCTCACGGATGTGGCGGATAACCGGATTTCGGATCGCATCCTCACAGCCATGACCCGACGCAGTATGGGCGGGGTCAGCAAGAGCGAGCGCAGATCCTGGGAGGAGTCCCTGAACTACATGAAGAACGTGGTCGAGGACCCGCACATCCCGGATGACGCTGGCATCGCAGTGGAGTACCGCATCCCGCAGACATCCAAGCGGGTGGACGTGATCATATCCGGCCTCGATGAGGAGCACCGCGAGTCCTGCGTCATCATCGAGCTCAAGCAATGGCAGCACGCCGAGGCGACCGGTAAGGATGCCATCGTTCGCACCCGCCTTGGCGGTGGGATCCGGGAGACCACTCACCCCTCCTACCAGGCGTGGAGTTACAGCACCCTGCTGGAGGATTACAACGAAACGGTGCAGAACGACGAGATCCGGCTGACCCCGTGCGCATATCTGCACAACTGCACCGACGGCAGCGGCCTTCAGGACCCCCTCTACGACCGCTATCTGCAGTGCGCACCACTGTTCCTCCGGCACGATATACAACGGCTGCGCGAGTTCATTCGAAGGCACGTCCGGCACGGTGACCATCGCCGCGTCCTGTATCGCATCGAGCAAGGACGCGTTCGACCGTCCAAAGACCTGGCCAGCTCCCTCGCCCGCCTGATCCGCGGCAATCGAGACTTCCTGATGATCGACGACCAGAAGGTTGCCTACGAGGCCGCCCTGGAAGTCGCGACCATCGCCCAGGGATCCGACAAGCAGGTGCTGATCGTTGAAGGCGGCCCCGGCACGGGAAAGTCCGTAGTCGCCATCAACCTGCTGGTTGAACTGACCAGGCGCCACCAGACCGTCCACTACGTCACCCCAAACCGGGCACCGCGGCAGGTCTATGAAGGCCGACTGACGGGCACCCTGACCAAGACCCGGTTCAGCAACCTCTTCAAAGGGTCTGCCGCCTATGACAAGGCGGAGCGTGACGAACTGGATGGGCTCCTCGTCGACGAAGCCCACCGCCTACAGGAGCGTTCGCAGTGGCAGCGTGCCGGAACCAACCAAATCCGGGACATCATCCGGGCGGCCCGGACCAGCGTCTTTTTCGTCGATGAGGCGCAGCAGGTAACGTGGAACGATACCGGCTCCATCGAGGAAATCGAACGCTGGGCACGCGCCGAGGGGCCACCATCCACCGCGCCGTACTGCAGTCCCAGTTCCGCTGCAGCGGTTCTGATGGCTACCTGGCGTGGCTCGATCAGGTTCTTCAGCTCCGCGATACGGCCCAGGACGACCTGCAAGGTATCCGTTACCACCTTGAGGCCGTTGACTCCCCCAGCACCCTCTATCAGCGCATTCTGGAACTGGAAGGCAACGGTTCCAGGGCTCGCTTGGTTGCCGGCTACTGTTGGGACTGGGCCAGCAAGAAGGATCCCAGCGCGTGGGATATCACGTTCCCGGAAGAAAACTTCTTCATGCGGTGGAATCTTTACGAGGACGAGGGGCGCTACCTGGAGAAGGCGCACTCGATCGATCAGGTTGGCTGTATTCACACAGTGCAGGGCCTGGAGATGGACTACGTGGGGGTCATCATTGGCCCCGACCTGATCGTGCGCAACGGCCACGTCGTGACTCAGCCCTCGAAACGGGCCCGCACGGACCGATCCCTTCACGGCTACAAGACCGCTCGCAAGGAGGCTCCGGAAGAGTGCGATGCCCGGGCAGACGCGATTATCAAGAACACCTATCGGACGCTGATGAGCCGCGGCCTCAAGGGGTGCCTGATCCACTGCACGGACGCGGAGACACAGGCCTACTTCCGGCAGAAGATCGAAGCCGCTTTCTCACAATCCTCGGACGAGACGGAGGCCTCGGCGTGGCAGCCGCCGCCGGTCATCCATCTCGATGAACAGCCATCGACCGAAACAGACGGGAAACCGCGTACGATTCCCGCCGAAGCGGTCACACCAGCAGATAACGCCGTGCCGTTTATCGAACTAGAGGTCGCTGCCGGAGAGTTTCGGGAGGGATTCGCCGAGGCGGAGCGCCTTGAAGGGACCGAGACCTGGATTGCTTTGCCGGAACTCTACCGCGCCCGCCCCGGCTTGTTCGTCGCGCGGATCAAAGGAGAGTCCATGAATCGGCGCATCCCCAATGGCGCCTTGTGCCTCTTCGAGGCCAACCCTGGTGGATCGCGGCAAGGCCGGGTCGTGCTCGCGTACCACCGGGACATCCAGGATCCGGACAACCATTCCGCGCTGACCGTAAAACGGTACTCCAGCGAGAAGATCACCTCGGCCGACGGCCAATGGCAGCACTCACGGATTACCCTGGCCTGCGACACCCTGAGCCCAGGCTATGAGGATATCGTGCTTGAGGAGGAGCAGGCGCAGGACCTTCGGATACTGGGAGAGTTCAAGGGCACCGTGGCCTGACGGCTATAGGTATCGACGCGGTTCTCGCAACCGGCGTGATCCACCGCCAGCAGCACGCCCTGCCCCAGATGGCGCGCCGCCAGGGCACAATGGCCTGCTCCGGTTGCCAAGCGCAAACCGGAGCGCCGAGCCCGTGGGCTTTGCCCCTCACTCACAGCGCGTAGGCCTTCAGCGTCTCGAGGTCGATCACGGCCAGGGTCTCGGCATGCGTGGCGTGCAGATCCACCCGGGGAGCCACTCCAGCGCGGTAGGCCTCCATCCAGCGGCCCGCGCACAGACACCACCGGTCCTCAGGCTGAAGGCCGGGAAACCCCATGACGGGGTTGGGGGTCGTCAGGTCATTGCCCTGCTCCCGGGTAAAGGCCAGAAACGCCTCGTCCAGTTGGGCGCAGACCGTATGGATCCCGAAATCCTCGTGGCTGGTATTGCAGCACCCGTCCCGGTAGAAGCCGGTCAAAGGCTGAGTGCTACAGGGCGCGAGGGGCTGGCCGAGGACGTTGACGGACTCGAAAGGCTGACTCATGGCTATCTCCAACTCCGCAGGTGGGGGATCGTCCGGCCGGGCCGCTCATCCACCGGCGCCGGAACCGGACTGGCTTGAAGCCGCCGCAGCCCCCGTCGCTGGCCCCAGCAGCTCGCGAATACCGCCCACCGATCCCATCAGGCTCGTGACCTCCAGCGGCAGGAACACCCGCTCCCCGTCCTGCGCGACCTTGGGCAGCACCTCGATGTAGCCCTGGGCGATCAGGTAGCGCATCGCATCCCGCGACTCCAGGCCGTCGGCGTCGTCGGCAGCCTCGAGGATCTGCTTGATGGCCCGCTTCTCGCCTTCGGCCCGCTGCACGGCGGCTTCCTTGTCGCCCTCGGCCTTGAGGATCTCTGCCTGCTTGTAGCCCTCTGCCTCGCGCACCTCGGCGCGCCGGGCACGTTCGGCGGCCATCTGCTTGTTCATGGCCTCGCGGATGTCATCCGGGATGTCGATATCGCGGATCTCGACGCGATTGACCTTCACGCCCCACTTGTTGCCGGCCTCATCCATGGTCGCCTGCAGCCGGCCGTTGATTTCCTGACGGGACTCGAAGATCTGATCGAGCTCCATGCGCCCGATCTCCGAGCGCAGCGAGGTCTGCGCCAGGGTCTGGACGGCAAGGACCAGGTTCTCGGCGCCGTAAATGGCCGCCTGGGCGTCCATGATCTGGTAGTACAGCACCCCGTCGATGCGCACCCCGACATTGTCGCGGGTGATGACCTCCTGCTTGGGGAAGTCGAGCACGACCTCACGCAAGTCGATCTGCTTCTCCGTATCGATACTCTTCTTGTTGTCGCGATAGCGGACAATCGTGATCGGACGGGGCCGATCGAGGATAGGGATGATCAGATTCAGCCCCGCCTCCAGCGTCCGGTGGTAACGACCCAGGCGCTCGATCACCATCGCATGGCGTTGCGGGACGATCACCAGACCCTTGACGAGGATGGCGATGAGCAGCACCGCCATCAGTACGACCAGAATCGAGGTCACCTCGGGAATCGCCACGGCATCATTCATGGTGCTCACCTTTGCGTCCTTGTTGGGGGGTTCCGGAACCACCCCCGTCCTCACGGGTTACGACCGCCGTCGTGCCCTCAAAGCGAACCAGTCGGACCGCGGCCCCTTCCTCGAGCTGCATGTCCGCCGACCAGGGGCGTGCACCGAACTCATCACCGAGGATGTGGACCCGCGGATCGCCACGGGCATCGAGGTGGACCCGAAACGTCTGGTGCCGCACCCGCGGGTCGTCCACGCCCTGCGTCAGTTGCCCCGGCGTCCAGCGCCGGAGCAACATCAGCGCCAGCGGCACCAACACCACCCCGGAGAGCGCGGCGGTGAGGATCTGCAGCTCCCAGGACAGACCCAACAGCGCGGCTCCCATCCCGAAAAGCGCCATGCCCGCCGCAGCGAGCAGCACACCGCTCGCTCCGCCGAAGAGGAAAAGATCCGTCAGGATTAGGACGATCGCCCCACCCAACCAGAGACTCCATGCGCTCACCATGCCCCCCTTTGCTCGCTCCGCCGCTTATCGGTCTACGAGCCTACCAGCATGGACCGGCGGGTTTTCACAATTATTGTGGAAAACCGTGTGGAGACACCCGGTGCAGCCCCGCGCTGCGCGGGTTCGCGAGCGATGGACAGATTCTGCTCACCGCCTCGGGCCACTCACGAGCGAGAGCGTCAAGGGCTGGTATCCTGAAAGCGGGATTGAGAACCCGGAGCACCGCGCCACAGGGAGGCAAGCACGATGGCTTTCACGTTCGATGACCTGGTCGCGGCCTGCGAACAGGACTGGCGGGCGTACATCGAGCACGAGTTTGTACGCACGCTCGGTCAAGGCACCCTGAGCGCGGAGGCCTTCCGCCACTACCTCAAGCAGGACTACCTGTTCCTGACCCACTTTGCCCGCGCTTACGCCCTGGCGGCCTACAAGAGCCGCAACCTGGAGGATCTCCGCCAGGCCCATGCGGGTATGAAGACGATCCTGGACGTGGAGCTTGGTTTGCACGTGTCTTTCTGCCGCGAGTGGGGCATCTCGGAAGCGGATCTGGCGAAGCTGCCCGAGGCACGAGCCACCATGGCCTACACCCGGTACGTGCTGGACACCGGCAACCGCGGCGACCTCCTCGATCTGCATGTGGCCCTGGCACCCTGCCTAGTGGGTTACGGGGAGATCGCCAACTGGCTCAATGCGCAGCCGGACACCGTCCGCGGCGACGCCAATCCCTACGACGCCTGGATTGCCATGTACGAGAGCGAGGAGTTCCAGGCGGGCATGCAGGCCGAACGGGCGTGGCTCAACACCCGCTTGGCGGAGGTGACCCGCAGCCGCTTCGACGAGTTGACGGAGGTCTTCCGGGATGCGACCCGTCTGGAGATCGATTTCTGGCAGATGGGTCTGGATGGCGCCGATTAGTCGTGGGCCCGCGCTATGAAACGCCCAATGGTCCCCCACCGAAAAGGATCTCGGTAAGCTGATCCGCCCGCATGGGGCGCCCTAGTCCGAAGCCTTGGCCGCGCTCGCATCCGAGCCCTTGGACAAAAGCGCGCTGCGCGTCTGTCTCGATCCCCTCCGCCACCACCGGCATACCCAACCCGCGGGAGAGGCTCACGATCCCGCGAACTAGGGCCTCGGATTTGGCGGAGCTGCCGATGCCGCCGACAAAGGCGCGATCGATCTTGAGCGTGGTCAGCGGCAGGGCCTGGAGATAGGCCAGGGCGCTGTAGCCGGTGCCGAAATCATCCAGTGCCAGCTGGACGCCCATGGCCGAGAGCTCCTCGAAGACCGCCTGGGTATCCGCGTCGAGGTCAAGGAGCAGCGTCTCGGTGATCTCCAGTTCCAGGGCGCCCTGGGGTACCCCAGTCTCGTCGAGGATCCGGGAGACCGAGCCGACCAGATCACCGGCGTGCACCTGCCGCGCCGAGAGGTTGACCGCCACCTGCATCGGATTCCCCTGCTCCAGCCAGGCCCGGGCCTGGCGTGCCGCCGTCTCCAGCGTCCACTCACCAACCCGGTTGATCAGCCCTGACGCCTCAAGGATCGGGATGAAGACTCCGGGCGAGATCGGGCCCCGCTCCGGGTGGTCCCAGCGCAGGAGAGCCTCGGCACCGACGATGCGCCCCGAGCCGAGATCGACCTGCGGCTGATAGGCCAGGTAAAGTTCCGCGTTGTCTACCGCCTGCTGGAGGTCGGCGCGGAGCGTGAGCTGCTCCCGAAGCCGCACACCAGCCTGCGCGTCGGCAAGCCTGATGCTGGAGGTGCCGGTGGCGAGGGCGTTGGCCGCGGCTGCTTCGGCCTGGCCGAGGAGCGCGCCAGCCTCCTGGCCGTCCTTGGGAAAGAGTGCCGCCCCGGCACACGCCGAGGCGACCGGGGCTTGGTCGCGGTGGATAGCCAGCTCCCGGTTGACCCCCTCGAGCAGCTCGTGGAGGAGCCCGGTGAAGTGCTGCTCCGCCTCCGAGAGCCGCTCAAGGACGGCGATGATGCGCCCGCGGGCGGCAACGCCGAGGAAGTGGGGCTGGCCAGTGAGCTGATTGCGCAGGCCGAAGGTCAGAGTATCGAGCAGCGCATCGCCGGACTCCTCGCCCATACCCTGGGTGATGGTGGAGAAGTCGCGGATCTCGACGGCTACCACGGCGAGATCCAGGTCAGACCGCTCGGCGCGGTCCAGCGCATCTTCGAGTAGCTGCAGCGTGTACTTGCGATTGGGCAGCCCCGTGCGGAGGTTGAAGTTCGCATGGTAGTGGAGCCGCTCGGCCTCGAGACGGCGAAGCTCGGTGACCTCCCGCTGCACCGCGACCAGGTAGCGGGTCTCGTTGTCCGGGGTACCGACAGGGGCGATGTTCCACCGCACCCGGTAGCGGGAGCCGTCTTTGCGGTAGTTCCAGGTCTCGCCCTCGAACCAGCCGTGGCTGTTCAGGTCCGCCTTGAGCCGGTCCAGTACTTCGCGCTCGGTGTCTGGCCCCTGCAGCACGCGTGGCGTCTGCCCCACGATCTCATCTGGGGTATAGCCGGTGATGCGCGTGAAGGCCTCATTGACGTAGACGATCTGCGGCCCCGGCGGCTCAAGTTCTGCGGTGGTGATAACGATCGACTCGCCTGCCTGGCTGATCGCCGCCTCCAGGAGACCCTGACTGTCCCGTACCGTCAGCGAGTCCGTGAGCGCCCGGAGCACCCCCACGGCGCCGTTCGAGTGGTTCCCGGTCATCGCAGGTCAGACTCCCTGTCAGCGCCCCGATACGGCCGAGGGTAGATGATCCGATCCCGCGATCACCAGCACCGCGGTCAGGGCACGCCCCTTGTGCTCCTCCCTTGGCTCCCCTCTTCCGCAGTTATCGACGCCTCTAATGTCCACCAAATAGGGCGCGGCACAGCGGATCGGCTGTGGGCTCAGTCGGCTTTCTCCACACGGTTCCCCACAGGTTTTGTGGAATCACGCCTCGGCGGTCTGC
Organism: Halorhodospira halophila; assembly: GCF_016653405.1. Lineage (NCBI taxonomy): Bacteria > Pseudomonadati > Pseudomonadota > Gammaproteobacteria > Chromatiales > Ectothiorhodospiraceae > Halorhodospira > Halorhodospira halophila. The sequence continues at coordinate 166 of NZ_NHSN01000001.1, read as the reverse complement.
ATGGGCTTGGCACGACCGCACCGGATCCCGCATGCTGCTCGTCGGAATCCTGTCAATCGCCCAGGGAGCGAGCGATGAGCGTCACCCTCCTATGCCGTGGCGATGCTCAAGAGAAGCACCCATGGAACTCCACTACCCGACACTAGCGCTCGTCCTCTGGACGGCA